>NZ_LSJT01000101.1:0-122459 GCF_001556795.1 Dermacoccus sp. CCH2-D9 | reverse complement strand
ATGCTGTCCATCCTCGCGTTGAATGACAGCCTCCACCGAACCCGGGGCGATTCACACACTCGGTGCACCGGTACCGCCGTACCGTGACCAGCAGTGTCGTTGGTCGCCACCCGAACGGTTCGTGGGCCAACCGGCGGACCACGCTGCCCCGCGGGGTCCCTTCGCAGCCGCACCGGTGACACCACCGGTCATCCTCAACGACCCGGCACGTCAGCACCGCCCGGCCTGGTTCAAGACGTTGACCCGTCGCGAGGAGACCAAGCTCATCCAGGCGGCAGAAGGTAGTCAGGTCAGGCGTCGTGAAGGTAGCGTTGTGCACGTCGAGGTCTTCCAGATGAGTTGCGTCAGAACTCTCATCATCGGGAGACCTCGACCCTCACCCCCGGACCGACGCGCCAGGAACTCCTACACCCTCATCTGTGATGAGCCCGATAACCCCCGCTAGGTATCTGCCAGCTTCGATGAGGTGTGGTGACCACATGACTGGCCCAGCTCAGTGCTCCAGCTTGGTCAACCTCAGGTGAGGTCTTCGCGGCCACTCAGCTTGAGTTGTTCGACGATCTTCTTGACGTCCTGCGCTCGTTCGCGCGTCGTGACGAGTACCGCGTCGACGGTGTCGACGACGACGACGTCCTCGATGCCCATGGCGACGACGGTGCGCCCCGAGCGCGGTGCGACGACGCCCGTCGCGTCCTGCATGACGACGAGTTCGCTCTCACCGAGCACCTTGACGCCCGGCGCGTCGGCCGATTCGACGAGCAGCGACGCGAGCGAGGCGAAGTCGCCGACGTCGTCCCAGGTGAACGAGCCGGGCACCGTCGCGACGCGCCCGTCGACCGCCGCCGGTTCGGCGATGGCGTTGTCGATGGCGATCTTCGTCAGGCGCGGCCACAGCTCCGAGAGGCGGAACGGGTTGTCAGCGATGATGCGCAGGTACTCGGCCAGGCGCGGCTGGTAGTGCTCGATCATCTCCATGAGCGTCGCGGCGCGCACGACGAACATGCCGGCGTTCCAGGCGTATTCGCCGGTCGCGACGTAGGCCTGCGCCGTCGGGCCGTCGGGCTTCTCGACGAAGGCCTTGACGATCGTCGCGTCCGGCGCACCGTCGATGCCGAGGCTGTTGCCGGCGCGGATGTAGCCGAAGCCGGTTGATGGGTACGTCGGGCGGATGGCGACGGTGACGAGGTAGCCCTCGCGCGCGACTTCGACGGCCTGACGCACGGTGTCCTCGAACACCGACGTGTCGCCGACGACCTGGTCGGCTGCGAACGAGCCGAGGACTGCCTCGGGATCCCGCTTCTCGAGGATTGCGGCGGCGAGGCCGATGGCGGGCATCGACTCGCGCGGGCTGGGTTCGACGAGCAGGTCGTTCGGGCCGAGCTCGGGCAGCTGCTCACGCACGGCCTCGGCGTGCGAGGCGCCCGTGACGATGAGCAGGTTGGAGCCGCACAGCGGCTGCAGCCGGTCGACCGTGCCCTGCAGCAGCGAGCGCCCCGACCCGGTGAGGTCGTGCAGGAACTTCGGCGAGTTCGCGCGCGACAGCGGCCACAACCGTGTTCCCGATCCACCCGCGGGAATCACACCCCAGAAGCCCTCGATCGGGCTCGACTCCACGTCTGACATGACCATTACCGTAGTTCACCCGGGCAGGCGTGGCGGGTCGAGGCGTGCATTCGCGTGGGGCCACGTGCTGTTCACCTGACGCTCAGCGTGACGCCATCGCGCGGGTGCGCACGCGTCACCGTCGCGGGGTGTGCTGAGCACGTGCGAATTGCGATCGTCACCGAATCGTTCCTGCCGACGCTCAACGGCGTCACCACGAGCGTGTGCCGGGTGCTCGACTGTCTCGCGGCTGCCGGAGGGCACGACGTTCTCGTCATCTGTCCCTCCCCCGCCCCGACGCAGTACCTCGGCTTCCGTGTGACGACGGTGCCGACCGTCACTCTTCGCGCGTTCCGTGTCGGGCTGCCGACCCGGAGACTCGAACAGATCCTGCGCGATTTCGCTCCGGACGTCGTTCATGCCGCCTCACCCTTCGGCCTCGGCGCGCGAGGGTTGGCTGCCGCGCGCAACCTCGGTATCCCGACGGTTGCCATCTACCAGACCGACATGCCCAGTTACGTCGCGCAGCACGGTGGGCCCGTCGGCCCCCTTGCACATCGCGCGTCGTGGACCTGGGTGCGTCACCTTCACTCCCTCGCCGACCTGACGCTCGCTCCGAGCAGCGCGGCGATCACCGAGCTCGCCGCGCACGGCGTGCCGCGTGTCGCGCTGTGGGGGCGCGGCGTCGACACCGCCACCTACTCGCCCGAGCTGCGCCGCTCGCCGCAGGTCGCGCAGCTGCGCTCACGCCTCGCGCCGAACGGCGAGGTGATTGTCGGGTACGTCGGGCGTCTCGCGCCGGAGAAGGAATTGCACCGCCTCGCCGAGATCGCCGACCTGCCGGGCATCAGCATCGCGCTGGTCGGTGAGGGCCCTTCTCGGGATGAGATCGCCGCACTGCTGCCGCGCGCGCACTTCCTCGGCCGTCAGGAGGGCGCGACACTCGCCCACAGCTACGCGAGCTTCGACATCTTCTGCCACACGGGCACGAAGGAGACCTTCGGACAGACGCTGCAAGAGGCGATGGCGTCGCGGTTGCCCGTCGTCGCGCCCGCAGCCGGGGGCCCGCTCGACATCGTCAAGCCGGGCGTCACCGGTCTGCTGTTCAACCCGGACGCGTCCGGCTCGCTGCGGCAGAGCATCGGGACGCTCGTGAGCGACGAGGCGATGCGCGAGCGCATGGGCGCCTCGGGCGCGCGCAAGATGGCCGGCCGCTCCTGGAACGGCATGACGCAGCGTCTGCTCGACTACTACGCGAGCGTCATCGCCGGGTCCCGGGCCCGCTCGGTCTCCCGCGCGGCGTAACAGCCGAGCCAGACAGCCGTCTTGCAGAAGAAGGACCCTACGAGCCCGAATCGACACCTTCGATACGGGCCGATATGTCAGCATTCTGCAGGAAAGGTGCTGCGGCGAACACCTCCGCCTCATCCCACTCCCACCAAGCGATGTCGCGTAGACGCGCTAACGTCCGATCGTCGAAGCGCTTACGTACCACCCGCGCTCGCGAACCAGCCACGATGGTATAGGGCTCGATGTCCCTCGTCACGACGGATCGAGCACCAACGACCGCACCGTGGCCGATGGTCACACCCGACATGATCAACGCCTCGAAACCCACCCAGACATCACTGCCGACCTCGACGTTCCCACGGCGCAACGGATGGCCATGGATTCCTGAGAATCTCGCGTCAAGGGTGTTGAACGGGTATGTGATCACCCAGTCCGGGCGGTGACCACCACCTACCCAATAGGCAGAACCTTCTCCCAGCGAACATTAGTCGCCGATCGTGAGCGTGTGCTGCTCCGCGTCATGGAAAACCCGAATCTTGCCGTAGGCATGGGCCCTATCGCGTACTCAGGATGCTCCCGGGCGGTATTCCCCAAGACCTGCACAGCACGCAGACTGCGATAACGCTGGCGCAGTTTGGTTCCGGGACCTGTCTGCAGAGCAAGACGCCTGATGGACGAGACCATCTTCAGCTACCCCCTCGTCGTACAAGCATGCTCACGCCTTTACGGCTTCTGACGAGCGCGCTCAGCAACGGCGGACCGTGGACGGACGCCCCCGCAGGCTTCTTGACATGGGTCCCGCGGATACGATCGAACAACGCGTCGACGTACTCCACAGCGTAGTACGGCGTCCCGCCCCAGAACCGCACGCGCGCCGCGTGCGACCGTACGAGATCCGTTGCGAAGATGAGCCATGAGGCGTCCGGTCTCGCATGCATCTCCACGTCGAACCAACGAGACAGCGTCGCGGCTGGCACCCTTACCCCCCGGACGGCATTTGCAACGTTCGTCCCGTGGATGTATTGGAGCCACATCGGGCGGCCACCGGTGATGACTTCCCGTATCGGGCCATACCGGCGCACCAGGCCATGATTGAAGTGTGCGTGGCTGAGCACGACGCGCGGCGGTTCGGACCCGCGCCGTTCGATGAGGCTCATGAATGGGCCCGACGGTTCGTCGTAGGAGTACACCCGGCCCTTGTCATCGAGTTGTAAACCGCGCGGGAAGGTGACGAACAGCAGGTCCTGGCGGGCAAACTCTTCCTGCACGCTTCGGATGAAGCCGCGAGAGAGTGCGTCGTCACTATCCACCCGCGTCGTGATGAGGTATTCACGAGTACTCAGCTTCTCCACATCGCGCACGACGCGGTCCCAGTAGACGTCATGTGTCCAGATGGGAACGAAGAGCCCAGCGGCAAGTTCATCCACGGCGGCACGGAACCCCGATGAACACCGGTCATCGAAATACACGAGCCACGTGAAGGGCGCGGCCCCGCTTTGGCTGCGCATGCTGGGGCACAGGAGCTTGCGGAAGATCGCCAACCGGTACCAGCACCACTCCTGTGATGCGGGTTCGGCGTCAGGGGCGAACACCGCGGAGAATTGCGTGATGACGATGTGGTCGAAACTTTCGCTGGTTTTGGGCTGGCAGGGAGGCTCGACGACGGACGAGCGAGCCGCTCGGGGCCGAACGCGCTCATACAAGTGACCTGCCGAAGTGACGACCGCCCGAGCACCCCGGTCCTTGGAGACACCACTACCACCGCGAACAGCTAACCACCCGGTACGAAGATTCGTGCGCGTCTCTTTGCAAAGATAGCGTCGGTTCCTGCGATCACCGTAGACGTCCGCGTGCTTCTGCCAGACGACCATCTCAGTCCGGGCCGAACTGAACACCTTGCGTATACGGTTCATCGTGCCGACAGTCTGTCTGGCTTGAATTCTCATCGACGGCCACCCGACAATTGCATGACCTTTTTTTCTGAGACGCAGCGCGAGTTCGGAGTCATCCATTCCGTACCCTGCTAGATCTTCGTCGAATCCGCCTGCAGCCTCGAGCGTCGCGCGGCGCACAGCGAAGTTGCAGGACTCGACGATGGGCATGTCCGTGTACACGCTCGGATTCATGACGCGGGGGGGAGCATCAACAGGCGTCATGTCGTGGATGAGGCCCATGAGAGCTTCGTGCTGACGCAAGCCGTCCTCCGCCGCCGCCAACCAGCCCGGTTCGACGATGTCGTCCTGATCGCAGTACACGAGGTGGTCAGCTCGCGCCGATGCAGCCGCAAGGTTGCGCACGTACGGAATGTTGCCTGGCTTCGCACCACCGTCGATCATGCGCACCGGCGCAGGGAGGGTTCGCGCCAGCTCGCTCACGACGTCCCAGGTGCCATCAGTCGAACCGTTGTCCACCACCACGTACTCCCAAGGGAAATCGGCATCCTGTCGCGCGAGGGAGGCCATCAGCGTGGGCAGGTAGCGGGCTCCGTTGTAAGTGATGGTGAGAACACTGATGGAGGGTCGCGCCGCTGGAGAAGACGTCACCCGCAGAGCATAACCGTGCAGCTCACGGGCCGTTCGGCAACGGGTGAAGCTCGGCTCGGTCGGCGTGTGTCCCATGACGCTCGCCAGCCGCCGGGAAGCCAGCCCCACGAAAGTCTGCACCTTCCCCGAGGGGCTGGAGAAATCGGAGATTGCCTCACGCAATACGGGTCCGCCGACGGGCTGCAGTAAGCCGATCGACGCCGGGAGGCGGGCGCCGGGGATTGGCGTGGGGTCGATTGTGGTTCTGGTCCAGATTGAGGAGGGACGAGCTCGATCTCGCCGGGCATGATCGTCACGTTGACTCAGCCGATGCCCATGATGCCCCCAGGCGCACATGGACTGGTGCACGAATCCCGTGGACGCCTCAGGCGATTGCGGCAGATTCCTCAGGCTGAGGCACTCGTTTCACGCAGGAGGGCCCCGCTCCGCGCCCAGCACGAAGTGGGGCCCTCCTCGGGCATCTAGATGGCGATCGTCAGTGACGCGACCTGGCTGTCCGGAAGTCGGCGTTCAGCTGGCTGATGACGTCGAGCGGGATCTCCTTCGGGCAGGCCGCGGCGCATTCACCGATGTTGGTGCAACCGCCGAAACCTTCGTGGTCATGCGTGTTGACCATGGACACGACGCGGGCGTCGCGCTCCGGCTGGCCCTGCGGCAGCTCACCGAGGTGCGTGATCTTCGCGCCCAGGAAGAGCATGCCGGAGGCGTTCGGGCACGCGGCCACGCACGCGCCGCAGCCGATGCACTTCGCCGTCTCGAACGCGCGGTCTGCCTGAGGCTTCGGCACGAGCTGGCTGTGAGCCTCCGGTGCAGCACCCGTGTTGACGGAGATGTAACCGCCGGACTGGATGATGCGGTCGAACGCGCTGCGGTCGACGACGAGGTCACGCACGACCGGGAACGCGTCGGCGCGCCACGGCTCGACGGTGATCTCGTCCCCGTCCGTGAACGAGCGCATGTGCAACTGGCACGTCGTCGTGACCTCGGGGCCATGTGCCATGCCCGAGATCATGAGCCCGCACATGCCACAGATGCCCTCGCGGCAGTCGGAGTCGAACGCGATCGGCTCGATACCGTCAGCCTGGAGCTGCTCGTTGAGCACGTCGAGCATCTCGAGGAACGACATGTCCTCACTGATGTCCTTGACCGGGTAGGTCTCGAAACGCCCAGCGGCGGCCGCGTTGTCCTGACGCCAGATCTTGAGTGTGAGATTCACTTGTAACTCCGCTGCTTCAGTTCGATGAACTTGTAGACGAGGTCCTCCTTGTGCAGGACCGGCGTGTTGGCGGCATCCTCGGACGCGAGCCCGTCCTCGCCGTACTCCCAGGCAGCGACGTACGCGAACTCGTCGTCGTGACGCAGCGCCTCACCGTCCTCGGTCTGGCTCTCCGCGCGGAAGTGACCACCACAGGATTCGCGGCGGTGCAGCGCGTCGATGCACATGAGCTCGCCCAGCTCGATGAAGTCGGCCACACGACCGGCCTTCTCGAGCGACTGGTTGAGAGTGTCGGCCGCGCCGAGCACCCGGACGTTGCTCCAGAACTCCTTCTTGAGCTCGCGGATGAGACCGATCGCCTTCGTGAGGCCGGCCTCCGAACGCTCCATGCCGCAGTACTCCCACATGATGCGTCCCAGCTCCTTGTGGAAGCTGTCGACGGTGCGAGTTCCGTTGATGGACAAGAACTTCTCGATGCGCTCCTCGACCGAGCGGCGCGCCTCGACGACGGCCGGGTCGTTCTCGTCGACCTTCTCGAACGGCCCCTCGGCGAGGTAGTTGCGAATCGTGTTCGGCAGGACGAAATAGCCGTCCGCGAGGCACTGCATCAGCGAGCTGGCGCCGAGACGGTTGGCACCGTGGTCGGAGAAGTTCGCCTCACCCGTGCAGTACAGGCCCGTGATCGAGGTCTCGAGGTCGTAGTCGACCCAGAGGCCACCCATCGTGTAGTGCACGGCCGGATAGATGCGCATCGGCGTCTTGTACGGGTCCTCACCGGTGATGCGGGCGTACATGTCGAAGAGGTTGCCGTACTTCTCCTTGACGGCCGCCTCACCCATGCGCTCCATCGCAGCGGTGAAGTCGAGGTAGACACCGCGGCGCATCTGGCGCTTCTCGCCGTTCTCGTCGACCTCGTCGACGAGCGGACCGACGCCACGGCCCTCGTCGCACATGTTCTTCGCCTGACGTGACGCGATGTCACGCGGCACGAGGTTTCCGAACGCCGGGTAGATGCGCTCGAGGTAGTAGTCGCGCGCCTCCTCCGGGATGTCGCGCGGGTCCTTGTCGCAGTCGGCTGCGTTCTTCGGCACCCAGATGCGACCGTCGTTGCGCAGCGACTCCGACATCAGCGTCAGCTTCGACTGGTGATCACCGGAGACGGGGATGCAGGTCGGGTGGATCTGCGTGTAGCACGGGTTGCCGAAGTAGGCGCCCTTCTTGTGTGCACGCCACGTCGCGGTGACGTTGCAGCCCATCGCGTTCGTCGACAGGAAAAACACGTTGCCGTAGCCACCCGTCGCGAGGACGACGACGTCGGCGAGGTGAGTGTCGATGGCGCCGGTGACCATGTCACGCGTGATGATGCCGCGCGCACGACCGTCCTTGATGATCACCTCGAGCATCTCGTGGCGCTTGTACTCCTTGACGGTCCCCTTCGCGACCTGACGCTCCATGGCCTGGTAGGCGCCGATGAGCAGCTGCTGGCCCGTCTGACCCGCGGCGTAGAACGTACGCGCGACCTGCACACCACCGAACGAACGGTTGTCGAGGTAGCCGCCGTACTCACGCGCGAACGGAACACCCTGGGCGACGCACTGGTCGATGATGTTCGTGCTGACCTCGGCGAGGCGGTAGACGTTGGTCTCGCGGCTGCGGTAGTCGCCGCCCTTGACCGTGTCATAGAAGAGGCGGTACGTGGAGTCACCGTCGTCGTTGTAGTTCTTCGCGGCGTTGATACCGCCCTGCGCGGCGATCGAGTGCGCGCGACGGGCCGAGTCCTGGTAGAAGAACGTCTTGACGTTGTACCCGGCCTCACCCATCGTCGCGGCAGCCGAGGCGCCGGCGAGACCGGTGCCGACGATGATGACCTCGAGCTTGCGACGGTTCGAGGGGTTGACGAGCTTGTCGTCGAACTTGTGCTGCGTCCACATCTGCGCGATGTCGACGTCGGGAGCCTTGGTGTCCTTGATCGGCGCGCCCTCGGTGAAGAAGGCGTGGGCGTCGTTGCGCCCGCCCTTCTCCTGGGTCGTGGTCGGCGTGTCGCCGGAGCCGCTTTGCGCCGTTTCCCCCATGGGAGTACTCATGGTGTCTTGTCTCCTGTCAGATGAGGTGGAAGAGGACGGCGAGCGGCGGGATGAGGAAGCCGACGACGACGACGGCGGCCGTCAGGTGCGCCACGAGCTTGGCCTTCTTGCGTGCCGCCGGGGAACCGGTCCACCCGAGGGTCTGCGCCGCGCTCCAGATGCCGTGCATGAGGTGCATGCCGAGGGCAATCATCGCCGCGATGTAGATGAGGGCGACCCACCACAGGCGGAAGCTGTCGTGGACGAGCCAGTACGGGTTGTTCGTGTCGTCACCGTTGAAGTTCACCTTGGGCAGGGTGAACTGGATGAGGTGGAAGATGACGAACAGGAGCAGGAACAGCCCGCCCCAACGCATCGACTTGTTGGCGTGCCCACCGAAGCCGAGCTGCGTCTTCTTCACGGCATAGCGCTGCGTGCGCGCCGTGCCGGCGCGCTGCCAGAGCTTGACCGCCGAGTAGACGTGCCCGATCAGCGCGAGGACGAGGAGAACCTCGATGATGTCGAGAAGCCCACGATGCGGGAGCATGGGCTCGCCGATCGTGCGCAGGTGATGGGCGTACGTGTTGAACGTCTCTTCGCCCCACAGGAGCTTGAGGTTTCCGTACATATGCCCAAGAACGAAGAGCACAAAGAAGAGTCCTGAGCCCGCCATCAGCGTCTTCAGGAAGAGGGTGCTCCCAGCCTTGCCAGTCCGCTTCGCGGGGAGAGTATTCGTTGCCACGCAGGGCACTTTACGCCGTCCGGGCGACGCCTCGGAGGCCGGGTGTTCCCAACGTGCGCAAATCGTGACATATCACACAGACCTTAGGAGGACCTAACCACCGGCTGCGAGATGCCTCACGCTCGAGGCGCGTTCAGGACACTCCGGCGCCCGAGCCGCGGCCCTGCAGCGTGAACGACTCGACGGGCGACCACACGCCGTCATCCTCCTGGAAGTAGAGGTGGAACTCGCTCACCGTGAACGCCGCCTCGTAGTGCTTGTTCACCTCGAAGGCATGCGTCAAGGCGCCGTCGTCGACGTGGTGGGCGATCGTCACGTGAGGGTGGTAGCGGAACTCGAGGTCGCGGCCGATGGGTCCGCTGCGCACCGCCGATTCCAGCTGCTCACACGAGTCGACGCCCTGCGCGAGCTGGACGAAGACGACCGGAGAGGTGGGCCGGAACGTGCCGGTGCCGCGCAGGATCATGTCGAAGGGCGCGAAGTCGCGCGCCACGTCGTGCAGGTGAGTGGTGAACGCGGGGATCAGCCCGTCCGCCACCTCCGTCGGCGGCATGAGCGTGACGTGCGGCGGCACCGCGTCAGCCTGGGGGTCGCCCGCGGCGCGACGCATCTCGCGCAGCTGCGAGAAGTACGGCTCGGGGACGGCGATGCTGACGCCGACGGTGCGCACGATCCGTCCCGCTCAGCGCGTCGCCGGCACCAGGCCGACGGCGTCGTAGGCGCGGGCGAGCGTCGGCGCGGCGATCTCGCGCGCGCGGGCCGCACCGTCGGCGAGGATGCGGTCGAGCTCGCCGCGGTCAGCCATGAATTCGAGGTAGCGCTCACGGAAGGGGCCCTGGACGGAGGCGACCACCTCGGCCACCTCGGTCTTGAGCGCGCCGTACCGGTTCTCCCCGGCGAAACGTTCGACGAGGGTTTCGATCGACTCGCCCGAGATGGCCGAGTGGATGCGCAGCAGGTTCGCGATGCCCGGCTTGTTCTCGACGTCGAACGCCACGAAGTTGTCGAGGTCGGTGACGGCCGACTTGATCTTCTTCGTGTTCTTCTTCGTCTCGTCGAGCATGTTGATCGAGGCGTTCGCGTTCTCGTCCGACTTGCTCATCTTCTTCGTCGGATCCTGCAGCGACATCACCCTCGCCGTGCCCTCCGGGATGTACGGCTCGGGCACGACGAACGTCTCGCCGAAACGGGAGTTGAAGCGCTGCGCGAGGTTGCGGGTCAGCTCGAGGTGCTGACGCTGGTCCTCCCCCACCGGCACGTACTGCGCGTCGTAGAGCAGGATGTCCGCGGCCATGAGGATCGGGTAGGTGAACAGCCCGACGCTCGTGTTGTCGTTGCCGCGCTTGCCGGCCTTGTCCTTGAACTGCGTCATGCGCCCGGCCTCGCCGAAACCGGTGATGCAGTTGAGCACCCACGCCAGTTCGGCGTGCTCACGCACGTGGCTCTGGACGAAGACGGCCGAGCGCGCCGGGTCGACGCCGCCCGCGAGGTATTGCGCAGCCGTCGCGTAGGAGCGTTCACGCAGCAGCGCCGGGTCGGGGCTGACGGTGAGAGCGTGCAGGTCGACGACGCAGAAGTACGGCGTGAACCCCTCCTGCATCCTCACCCAGTTGATCTGCGCACCGAGGTAGTTGCCGAGATGCAGCGAGTCGGACGTCGGCTGCATTCCGGACAGGATGTGCGGGCGGGTCTGGCCCGCCACGAGGGGTGAGGTGTTGTCGGACATGTGCCCCATTCTGACACCGCCGGCGCGTCCGCGCGCGTTCGGATCGTCGACGTACCCTCCACCGCGGCGGCTCGAGGGGTGACGCCGGCCGGCTGCGGCGCGGGCTCACGCCCGCCTGAGGGGCGGGCATCGACGCACAGGTTCGCACTTGCGTCTATGTTGGTTTCTGTTGAATCGACCGAACGCTCCGAGCCGCGGTCGAGCACGAGCGGGGCGCGCTGCGCCCCGGACCATCGGGAGGGTGGATGCTCGCACGACAGCGTCAGGAAGCGATCCTGCGCGGCATCGAGGACGACGGTGGGGTGCGCGTCAGCGACCTCGTCGAACGGCTCGGTGTCTCCGACATGACGATCCGTCGTGACATCGAGTTCCTCGCCGGCAAGGGTCTCGTACTCAAGGTGCACGGCGGCGCGACGGCCGTCGGGGATCACCCCATCGACGAGCCTGGCTTCTGGGTGAAGTCGGCGATGAACCCCGTGCAGAAGTCGGAGATCGCCCGTACTGCCGCGAGCCTCATCGGCAACGGCCAGACGATCGCGGTCAGCGCGGGGACGACGGCCTACGCCGTCGCCGTCGAACTGCGTCCCGTCAAGCGGTTGACGGTCGTGACGAACTCCCCCCGTGTCGCGGAGCTGCTCTACGACCCGGTGCGTGAAGATCAGAACATCGTGCTCACCGGCGGCGTGCGCACCCCGTCCGACGCCCTCGCCGGCCCCGTCGCGAACCAGATGCTCGCCGACATCCACGTCGACACGCTCATCCTCGGCATCCACGGCATCGACCTCGACGCGGGGCTGACGACGCCCAACCTGCTCGAGGCGGAGACGAACCGGCTGCTCATCGCGGCGGCGCGCAAGGTCATCGTCGTCGCCGACCACACGAAGTGGGGCGTCGTCGGGCTGTCGACCATCGCTCCCCTCGAACGCGTCGACGTGCTCGTCACCGACGCTCAGCTCGACGTCGAGGCACGACGCCTCGTGAGCGACAAGGTCGGCCAGCTCATCGTGGCCAAGCGTGATGACACCCCAGGCGATCAGGCCGACGGGTGACCCCCACCCCCTCGAGCGCAAACGTGAGACACGCAACCGGGCCTTGAAGCACCCGCATTCAGACGGCCGTCCTAGACTGACCCCGACCCTTCTCACCAGTGATACGTCGCCACGGGGGCACAACGTGGGCGACGACAGGAGCACCCGTGACCATTCTGGACCTGGTTCGTATCATTCGGACGAACCTCAAACTGCTGCTGCTCAGCATGTTGCTCGGCATCGTCGTAGCCGCTGGCTACACCCTGACCAGGCCAGTCGAGTATCAGGCCACCTCGACGGCCCAGATCATGGCCGGCGCCTCCAATGATGCGAGTGCCGCCATGGTCAACCAGCAACTGGCCAACCAGCGTTCCGGTGCGTACGCCCAGCTGGCCTCAGGATCGGGTGTCGCCGACCGCGTCGTCGCACTGTCCAATGGGGCCCTCTCGCCTGGTGACTTCGTGCTCGCAGGCGCTGGATCTGAGGGCACCTCGAATCTGTCGCTGACCGCATCCTCGAGTTCAGCCGCCAAGGCGCAGCAAGCAGCCAACCTGGCACCCGCGGCTCTCTCGCAGGAGATCAAGCACATCGAGACCCTCAATGGCGCCAAGTCGACGGTGTACGACGCCTATCCTCTCTCACGAGCAGGCCTGCCGGCGTCGCAGACGTCACCCAAGTGGCCCGTCAACCTTCTCATCGGCGCCTTTCTGGGCCTGGTCGCGGGGACGGTCCTGGTCGTGCTGCGCAAGCAGCTCGACTCGCGCATTCGTCACACCAGCGACCTGGAGAAGGTCACCGGCGTGGGCACCCTGGGAGTCATTCCGAAGGCCAAGAACCTGCAGACCAAGAGTCGGGGAGGCCTGGGGGCGCTCGGCAGCACGTCTGAGGCCTTCCGAATGCTGCGGACGAATCTGCGGTATGTCTCGGCTGAGCAGCCACCCCGATCCCTCGTGATCACCTCGGCCGTCCAGAGCGAGGGAAAGTCCACGGTCGCGTCCAACCTGGCGCGCGTGCTGGCTGCCGCCGGCCAGCACGTCGTCCTCGTGGACACCGACCTCCGCCGCCCCGTGATCCACGAGACATTCGACGTGGACAACGCCGTGGGTCTCACGGAGGTGTTGACGGGCCAGGCCTCGCTACGTCAGGCGATCCAGCCCGGCGACCACAAGAACTTGTCGATCATCACGTCCGGACGCATCCCGCCGAACCCCTCAGAACTTCTGGGCTCGCGCCGGATGAGTGCCGTCATTGATGCCCTGGAGGAGGAGTACTTCGTGGTGCTCGACGCGCCACCACTGCTCCCGGTCACGGACGCCGGTCTGCTGTCGGTGGCGGCCAGCGGTGCGGCCGTCGTCTACCACCACGGCACCACGCACAAGGAGCAGATCGCTCTGTGCACCAAGATCCTGGATCAGGTGGGAGCCCACTACTTCGGCTCGATCCTGAACATGACCCCGCCGCGATCCATGGGTTCCACGGTCTACGGCTACGGCGCCGGCAACTACGCCACAGCCGGTTATGGATACGGCTACGGGTACGGATACGGACACACGGACGAGCCGGACGAGGCGTCCGCACTGACCCCGGCGCACGAGCTCGCCGACATCACTCTTCACGCACCCGAATCGACGCCCGCAGCGGGCCCCCAGGTGGACCGAGGCAACGCCGGGGTCCCTCTCGACACGACGAGGCACGACCCGATGCGGGGAGAGTCGTCGCAGGCGCCGAGCGCCTCTGCGAACGTTGAGCGCGCCCCCCGCCAGGCCACACCTGCGACGTCAGACTCCGACGGTGCGCCTCCGAGCCGCCGTGCTCGTCGGTTCCGCGCGAACGACGACGCCTGAGCCGGCTCAGCGCTCTTCGACCAGCTCCGTCAACCTCCGGATGAAGTTGTGCTCGCCGAACGCTTCGGCATGGGCACGAATGGCGTCCGGGTCCCACGGCTGGGAGCGCACGGCGTCCATTCCTCGGTTGATGTCGGCGGGAGCGGGCCGTTCGATGAACACGCCGTTGACTCCCTCTACGACGGTGTCGAGGTACCCCCCGGCGCGCAACGCGACGACGGGTTTGCCGAAGGCATTGCCCTCGAGAGGTGTGAGGCCGAAGTCCTCGTAGGACGCCGCGACGAGGGCTGCAGCATGGGCGTAGGCCCAGCGCAGCTCGTCGTCGCTGATGTCGGAGACGATCTCGACGTTGTCGGGGCGGCTCGCCCGCAGAGGCTCAGCCATCGGCCCTGCGCCTACCACGAGCAAGCGCTCGGAGCGCCCACGCATCGCTTCGATGACGGCGTCGACGTTCTTGTACGGCATGAGGCGTGACACCACGAGGAAGTACGGTGTCTGACCCCAGTGCGCAACGGCGGCGATGGGGGCTCGACGACCTGTCTCGTCCACGCCGAACGGCGGCGGGAGGACGGCGACGTCGTAGCCGTACGCTCGCTTGATCCGTGTGGCGATGACGTTGGCGTTGGCGACGTAGGCGTCCGCCGTGGCGGCAGCCTTCACGTCCCACGCCAGCAACGGTCGCTTGAGCACCTCGAGAGCCGCGCCCTTGACGCTGCGGCGGCCGCCCGCGCCGAGATACTCGTCTGCGGCGTAGAGCCATCGGGCGGGCGAGTGACAGTAGACGATCTTGTGGCCCGTCGTGGGAAATCCGTGAGCCCACCCGCTCGACGATGCCAGGACCACGTCGGCGTCGATCGTCATGCGGTTCGAGGCCCATGGGAGCAGGGGCAGGGCGAGCCGGTGGTATCGGCGCAGCACCCCGATTCGGTTGAGGGGGGAGACGACGATGTTCTTGTCGGCGAACTCCGGGAACGTGGTCGACGGGTTGTAGAGCGTCGTGTGGATCGGCGCGTCGGGGAACGCGCGGCTAATGGCCAGGACCACGCGTTCGGCCCCTCCGCGTTGCGTGAGGTAGTCATGTGCGATGGCGACGCGGGGGCGGCTCGCCTCGGTCGCCAACTGATACAGCTGGGCGGGACCCGGGCCTGCCGCGGACTCCTGCGGCACGACATCGTTCGGTGGCGCGTCGGTCATCGTCAGGCTCCTCGGATCGCGCGCGCAAGCGTGGCGGCGGGTTCTTCGTCGAGCGTGCGCCAAGGCGGGGTCGGTTCGCCGCCCCACTCGGCGAGGCCGTAGCGGCGCCAGAAGTCGCGCACCCATGGGGGTGGATCGGTGGTCGTGACCCAGGCGGGCAAGCCCCGCATCGCGGCTTCGAGTGTGCCTGTCGAGAAGATGGAGACGACGGGCTGCGTGAGCTCGGTCAAGGCGGTGCTGGTCGACGCGAACTCGACGCCTCGCCGCCGCATGACTGCGTGAAGGGTTCGCGAGACGGCGTCCTTCTCGTTCGGGTGCGGTCGATAGAGCATCTCGCCCTGGGCGCACGCATGGAGATAGGTCGTCAGCGTCTCACGCCGCGTCAGCTCCGTTCCGTGCAGCTGCCCGAGCATGACGGGTCGATCTGTCGTCATCCGTGGCCGACCTTCGTGGGAGGCTGCCCACAACATCTGAGATCCGACGACCTGGGCCGTGACGTCGGGGCGTCCGCGCGTCCAGTATTCGGCGTCACTGTCGCACCAGGCGAGCACATGCGCTCCGGCCGGTGCAGGTGGCGACCAGGGAGTGAGTAGACCGTGCTGGACGAGATGTACGGTGACGTCGCGTGCTTCCGCCCAGCGCACGGCACCCTTGCTCCAGTGGAGGTAGGCCCCGAGTGTGAGCACGGAGCCGATCGTGGCCGGCAGATCGGCGGGTCCGTCATAGGGCCGCGATTCCCACGCGCCGCCGAGGCCCTCGAGCGGATCGATGTCGAGGTCGCGTGGGGCGAGCACCGCCGTTCGAGCGAGATCCAGGTGGCGCAGCGGCTCGAGGATCGCCGCCCGGCAGCTCGGCGTCGCCTTGTCGATGACGACGAGGGTGGTGGCGGCGCTGCGCGGCAGCCACAGGCAGGCACGAGGCTCCGCCACCGGCCGGAACCGGCCCTTGGCTCGACGGACCGTCTCGACACCCCGCCGCCGGCAATCAGCCCACTGCTGCCATGCGGCCAGGTCGGGCATCAGACCCGGCACGGTCTTCGTCATCCTGTTTCCCCTCGTCGTCCGAACGGATCAGGGCCATTCTGGCGTACCTCACCCCCATGGCGTGCGTGGGCGATGCGAGAGGATGGCCACGTGAACGATTCGTCCGCACCTGACTCCCTGGCCGCCCTGATCGCGGAACGCGACGTGCTGGTCCTGTCGCCGCACATGGACGATGCCATGCTCAGCGCCTCGTCGGTGGTGCTCGATCACCCGTGCGAGGTGTGGACGGTCTTCACGGGTGCGCCGCGCCCGCCACAGACGACGTCGTGGGACCTGAGTTGTGGGTTCTCGGACTCGGACGCGACTGTGCGTGCGCGCCGGATCGAGGATGACACCGCCTTCGCCGGCGTCACTGCGAGCAACCGGCGGCTCGGGTACCTCGAAGGCGCCTACGCCTCCCGCGAACAGCGTCGCCTGGAGCTCGTCGACATCGAGGGGGCCCTGCAGGCGTGGATGGATCAGCATCCGCACGGCCTCGTCGTCGCGCCGGTGTGCGCCGGCCGCCACATGCCGCCCGCCCCATGGACGAGCACGCTCGAACGTGGTCGCCGCCTGCTGAACGGGCTCAAGGGAAAGAGGCCCCTTGCCACAGCGTCGCATGAGGGCGTCCACAAGAACCTGGGCGACTCGACCGGCGTCAATCCCCCGCGCCGCGACGCGCAACCCGCCGCCGTCGCGGGCGCCTCCCATGCGGTCGCCCGCCTGAGCGCCGGCGGGAGGCGGATCCTGCGCAGCGGTGTGCAACGCGTCCTGCACGCGGAGTATCTCCACCGGCGGGCGAAGGCGATGGATGGCGGGCTGGCCGCCAACCCCGACCATGTCGTCCTGCGTGATCTCGCGCTCGACGTCGCAGTCCGCCATCCCGGGGTACGCATCGCGTTCTACGAGGACTTCCCCTATCTCTGGCATGCCCGTGGTGATGACGAGATGGCGCGGCTGCGACACGGCCGCGGCCTCGAGGCGGACCGGGTGGTCATGCCCGTCGACGTGTTCCGCAAGCACCAGCGCCTGGCGTGCTATGTCTCTCAGCTCCCCGTCCTCGACACAGACGATCGCCTGCTGGACCCGAACGAGCTTCCGACCGAGGAGATCTACTGGCTCGTCGGCGCGTCCGACAGCCCGAGTCCTCGGTCCTGACCGACGGGACGGCCGACGATTCGGTACTCGACGAAACCGACGAACTGGCCGAGACGAAGCCCGGCGCGGCTCGCAAGCCCCCGGCGTCCGGACGCGGAGCGGTCGCGGATCGCGGTCGTGACGAGTGCTCCGGGCAACCGCAGGAGATCTCTCCACCACTCGGGGTCGTGCAGGTGAGGAGAGACCGACCACAGGTCGTGTCCTGCGCACAGCCGCATGTGCATCCGCCCCCCGTCGAAGGAGCGTCGGAAGGCCCCGGTGGCGTTGGCGCGGGGCCGCTCCGCCAAGGTCATGTCCGGCACCCGCAGGAGCGTGAAACCCTGGGCCAGAACACGCAGCCCGAGATCGTTGTCCTCCGCGCCCGGCACATACCCCTGGTCGAAGCCGCCGACCTCCATGAACGCCGCGCGTTCGACGGCGGAGGCTCCCCCCATGAAGACCGGGTAGGCGTCACGGACGACGTCCCGCGGTCCGGGCGTCGCGCTGAGGCGCGACAGCTCTTTCCACACGGCTGGGCGGCCCGAGGCGAATGATCTCCCGTTCACGGTGTGCACTCCCCCGGTGACGAAGGGCGCCGCCTCCAGCGCACTCGCGGCGGCCTGGACGAATCGGGGCCCCGCGCAGTCGTCCGCATCACAGAAGATGATGCGGTCGGCGGCCGAGCGACTCACTCCGACGTTGCGGGCGTAGGCCACACCCTGATGTTCGCTCGCGCGCACCACACGGATGTCGAGCACGTCCGACCAGCCGCTCACCACCGCATCGGGAGCTTCGGGCGAATTGTTGTCCACGACGAGCACCTCGAAGGCCGGCGCTCCTTCTTGATGGGCGAGGGCCTCGAGCTGAAGCCCCAGCGTGTCGTTCGCGTCGTAGCACGCGATCACCACACTGACCTGCGCCGTCATCAGACCCCACCCCACTCAGTACGCCCCGCCTCGGACGCCCTGCGGCGTCGGCCGTCGGTCCAGGATAGCCAGGCACGACGCGCGGGCTGTGCTCTCGCCTAGGCTGGGCTCATGGCGAACCCCACTCCGGCCATCATCCCCGCACGCGGCGGGTCGAAGGGCATCCCCCGCAAGAACCTGAAGCTGCTCGAGGGAAAACCTCTCATCGTGTGGTCGATCGAACAGGTGCTTGCGACCCGGGGGCTCACGCCGTATGTCTCGACCGAGGACGAGGAGATCGCCGATGTGGCCCGCGGCGCCGGCGCGCAGGTCATCGAACGCCCCGAGGCACTGGCGGGCGACGCGACGGCGTCGGAACCCGTCATCGAGCATGCCATCGAGGTGATCACCGCCGAAGCTGGTCGACCGGATCAGGTGATGTTCCTGCAGGCCACCTCACCCCTGCGCCTACCGGGCACGCTGGCACGCTGTCTCGACGAGTTCGCCGTGACGGGTGCTGACTCGATGGTCGGGGTCGTGCCCGCCGAGATCTTCATGTGGCGGCGCGTGCCGCACGTCGAGGCGTTGTACCCCGTCGACGCGCGACCACGCCGCCAGGACCTGAAGCCAGAGCAGCTGCGCTATCGCGAGACGGGTTCGCTCTACCTGACGCGCACGGAGATCTACGAGCGGCACCACAACCGCCTGGGCGGGACGATCGAACTGTTCGTCATGGATCCCCTCGAAGGCATCGACATCGACGCGGAGCACGACTTCACGCTCGCCGAGAGCCTCTGGCGACGGATGAGCTCGCGCGGTGCGTGAGAGCGCGCGAATCGTGACGATGACCCACGCGACGCCCGGCGAGCGAAGGCGGCGCCCTTATGATGGGAGACACCGGGCTGGCCGCCACGGCCCGCCCAGATGCGCGCGGGGGTACGCGCATCTTCGTGTCACGGCCCGCCACAGCGGCCGCGGTGCCGAACGAGCACAGGAGCTTCATGACGACGACCATCGCCCGGGAGATCGCTCCCTATGTGGTGTTCAGCGACGACACGATCCTCGCGGCGCTCAACAAGATCAGTGACAACAAGGCCGGCATCGTCTTCTGCGTCGACGCACACGGCATCCTGCAGGGCGCACTGTCCGACGGCGATTTCCGCCGGTGGGTGACGGCGCACCCGAGCGTCGACCTGAACGCCACCGTCATCGCTGCGGCTCACACGTCGCCGGTGAAGCTGGCGTACGGCACCGAGACGTCGACGATCTCCCAGGCGTTCCGCGACGGCGTGCGCGTCATCCCGCTCGTCGACGAGCGCGGGCACGTGCGTGCGGTCGCGCGCAACGCGCTCGGTAGCGAGATCCGCATCGGGCGGCACACGATCGGTGAGGGCAACCGCTGCCTCGTCATCGCCGAGATCGGCAACAACCATCAGGGCGACATGGAGCTCGCGAAGCGGCTCGTCGACCTCGCCAAGAAGTCCGGCGCGGACGCCGTCAAGTTCCAGCTGCGCGATCTGACGGGCCTGTACCGTCAGGGCGACTTCGCCTCCAGCGCGGGCGAGGATCTGGGCGCGCAGTACACGATGAACCTGCTCGCCAAGTACTCCTTCACGAACGAGCAGATGGTCGAGATCCTCGACTATTGCAAGAGCGTCGACATCGACGCGTTCTGCACGCCGTGGGACGAAACGTCGCTCAGGGTGCTCGCCGACTACGGCGTGCCAGCGCTCAAGATCGCGAGCGCCGACATGACGAACCACGACCTGCTGCGCGCCTGCGCGGCCGAGCACCTGCCCATGCTCGTCTCGACGGGCATGTCGACCGAGGACGAGATCGTCGCGAGCGTCGACGTCATGCGTCAGGCGGGTGGCGAGTTCGCGCTGCTGCAGGTGCAGTCGACGTATCCGGCGCCGTTCAAGGACATCAACCTCAAGTACATGGATCGGCTCGCCGAGCTCGGCGAGTGCCCGGTCGGCTACTCGGGTCACGAGCGCGGATATCACGTGCCGATCGCGGCGGTGGCTCGGGGCGCGCATGTCGTCGAGAAGCACTTCACCATCGACAAGAGCCTCGAGGGTAACGACCACCAGGTGTCGTTGCTGCCCGAGGAGTTCGCGGAGATGGTGACGAAGATCCGCGAGGTCGAGCTGGCGCTCGGCAACGGCGAGACGCGCGCGGTGTCGACGGGTGAGTTGATGAACCGCGCCAACCTCGCGAAGTCGCTCGTCGCGACGCGTGACATCGCCGCCGGCGAGAAGCTGACGCGCGCGGACGTGACGATCAAGTCGCCCGGCCGCGGGCTGCAGCCGAATCGGCTCGAGGCGCTCGTCGGGCGCACGATGCGTCGCCCGATCGAGTCGGGTGATTTCTTCTACGCCACCGACCTGACGGACGCCGTCGCGCACGGGCGCGCGTACGAGTTCGAGCGTCCCTGGGGGCTGCCGGTGCGCTACCACGACGCGCGCAAGCTGCTCGGCGTCGGCGAGACGCTGACGAACCCCGATTTCCTCGAGTTCCACCTGTCCTACAAGGACGTGGAGATGAGCCCCGAGCAGATCGCGGACGCGTTCGGCAACGCGAAGTTCGACGGCATGTTCCACACCGTCCACTGCCCCGACCTATATGCGGGCGACTTCATCATCAACCTCGCGAGCGACGACGAGGCGACGTGGGAGCGTTCGATCCATGAGGTGCAGAAGGTCGTCGAGATCACGCGCGACCTCGGTCGCTGGTTCGACGGCAACGGCGAACCCCCGATCGTCATCTGCACGATGGGCGGCTTCACGATGGACGCTTTCGACACGCCGGCGCAGCGCACCGTCAAGTACGAGCGCATCGCGAAGGCTCTCGGGCGCATCGACGACGCCGACGTGCGCCTTACCGCGCAGACGCTGCCGCCGTACCCGTGGCTCATGGGCGGCCAGCAGCACCACAACCTGTTCATGGACGTCGACGACACGGTGTGGTTCTGCGAGCAGTTCGGCCGCCGCCTGACGTTCGACCTGTCGCACTCGAAGCTCGCGGCGAACTTCACGAAGAAGCCGTTCAGCGAGTACGTCGAGAAGCTCGCGCCGCTCAGTGATCACCTGCACGTCGTCGACGCCGAGGGTGTCGACGGCGAGGGCCCGCAGATCGGCGACGGCGAGATCGACTGGCCCGCCACGGCAGCGCAGTTGGACCGTCTCGCCCCCGGCGTTCCGTTCATCCCGGAGATCTGGCAGGGCCATGTCAACAATGGCGAGGGCTTCTGGACCGCCCTGAATCGGTTGGAGGCCTGGCTGTGAACACCTCTGCCCCTGTCGCCCTGTGGGTCTCCCCCGTCTCCAACCTTGCAGGCGTGGCGCGACACATCCTGGATGTCGCGCGCCACGGTCTGCCCGGATGGCGACTCGTCGTCGCGGCGCCCGAAGGCCCGCTGCTGGATGAGCTCCGTGGCCTCGACGTCCCCATTCTCACCCTCGATGTCGACCAACCCGCCCATAGGGCTGTGGCGGATCTGCGCGGAATCATCAGGCGGATGGACCCGCACATCGTGCACTCGCACCTCGCGAAAGCGGACTTCCTCGCCACGATGGCGGCTGTCGGTCTTCCTGCCACCCTCGTCTCCACCGAACATCACATCCCCGAAGACCCGAGAGTCTTCCACTCGAGCAAGGCGAAGGCGTGGTCGCGGCAGTCCGCGCACCACGCCCGGACGCGTCGCGCCGCGCGGCTCATCGCCGTCAGTGAATCCACGAAGCGCGACATGGAGAGGTACTGGCGTCCGAGCGCGCCGATCACC
Organism: Dermacoccus sp. CCH2-D9; assembly: GCF_001556795.1. NCBI lineage: Bacteria > Bacillati > Actinomycetota > Actinomycetes > Micrococcales > Dermacoccaceae > Dermacoccus > Dermacoccus sp. CCH2-D9. Next base: position 100,363 of record NZ_LSJT01000101.1, on the reverse strand, counting down.
GTCATCAAGAACGGTGTGGATCGGACGACGGCGCCTCCTCGCTCCCCCGGGTTGCGGTTGCTCTCCCTGGCCCGACTCGATGCCGAGAAGAACATCGATGCAACGCTGCGCATCTTCCGTCAGGTTCGCGCCCAGCAGCCGGGGGCCACACTGACGATCGCGGGCACGGGCCCTGAGGCCGATCGGCTACGCGCTGTGGCGCGTGAGCTCGGAGTCGACGACGCCGCCAATTTCGCTGGGTTCGTCGATGCTCGTGAGGCGCTCGGGTCGCACGACGTTCTCGTCCAGCCGTCGAGGGCCGATAATCTCTCGTACACCCTGCTTGACGCGGTGAACTCCGGTCTCGGTGTCGTGGCCAGCGACATCGGGGGCAATCCAGAGATCCTGCCACCTCGATGCCTCGCACCCTTGAGCGACGAGTCGGCCATGGCGGATGCTGTGATCGACCAGGGTCTCGACGTGTCGAAGCGCCCTCACCTACCCGATGACATCCCGACCGTGAGCGAGATGGTCGACGCCGTCCTCGACGTGTATGCAGAACTAGGACTTGCCCCCGCTGATCTCGGCCGTGAGCTGGCCACGCCGGTGCGCGCTGCCAAGCCGGCGGTGAGCGTCGTCACCGCGTACTACAAGAATCACGCCACGCTCGGCGAGCAGCTCGACGCCCTCGTCGCGCAGGTGGACGCGCCGCCCTTCGAGGTCGTCGTCGCCGACAACGAAGGCTCTGCGAAGCTGGCGCGGATCGTGGAACGCTACCGCGGCGCGCTCGACATCCGCGTGGTGTCGGCCAATGACGTTCAGGGCCAGTGCCACGCTCGGAACGTCGGAGTGACAGCGGCCCGCGCGGAAGTCATCGCGATGTCCGATGCGGACGACGTCGTGGGCGAGCGGTGGGTGGCGACGCTGCATCGGGTGGTGTCTCGGACCGATGTCCTCGCCACCGGCATGAGGCGTCTCGACGTCATCAATACGGAGTTCGTGTGCCGTGCCAAGGCGGTCGCTGGTGGGCTCGACCAGGTGCCACATCCGTACGAGCAGGGCCCGTTCTCCTATCTGGGCTACGAGGTGTTCGTCTTCGGCTCCAACATCGGAATCCGCCGGAGCACGTACCTCGAGCTTGGCGGCATGAACGAAGCCATGCTGGGCGGCAGTGAAGACGTCGACTTCTCCTGGCGGTTGTTGGAATCGGGCCGCACGATCGTCGTGGACCCCGACGCCACGGTTCATTACCGGCTCCGCGCCGGCACCTCCGACGCGATGACGCAGGGGTATCGCTACAGCCGCGCCCAAGTGGGTCTGTGGCGCCGCAGTCAGCTGCTGGGCCGCCCGGTGCGCGGTATGTCGTTCCTGTGGGCGGTCACGGAGACGGCGAAGCTGCCGCTGGCCTGGGCCAGGGCGCCTGGGCTCAGCGCGGAAGAGCGTTTTGCCCTCGCAGGCCGAACAGGCTGGATCACCGGCAATCTGGCCGGGCAGATCGCCGTGCGCGCTCCCTGGTATCGGCCGCCGGAGGAACCGTGCTCCATCTGAATCTCTGCGCCAACCAAGGTGCGGTCGGCGGCGGGGAGGTCATGCTCTTGGCGATCGCGCAGGCGGCCCGGAGCCTGGGTCATGAGGTCACAATCATCGCGCCGGAGCAGCCTTGTGAGGTCGCCCGTGAAGCCGCTGCTCTGGGGTTCAGCACCGTCGCCCTCCACGGGGACTCGACAGCCGGGTACATGCGCGGTCTCCGACGGTGGGATGCCCGTGAGCGCACGGGCATCCTGTGGTGCAACGGGCTGCGGCCCGCCGTGGCCACGGCCGGTCACAGACGCCGCATCGTTCATCTTCACCAGGAGCCCCACGGAGTCCAACGTGTCCTGATGACGATCGCACGAGTCGGCTCCATGGTGACCCTGGTCCCCTCCGAGTTCATGGGCCGCAGAATTCCCCGCACCCGGGTGTTGGAGAACTGGGTGGATGAGCCGCCCAGCACCAGGGACAGTTCGGTCCGCCGAGATCTGAAGTCCCCGGTCATTGGATACCTCGGGCGCCTCTCGAGCGACAAAGGCGTACCGATCCTTTGCAGGGCAGTCGCGACGCTTCGCGAGGGTCATCGCAACCCGACGCTCCTGCTCGCCGGCGAATCACGGTTCGTGAGCGAGGCCGACGCCACGCGCGTTGACGCGGCTATCGCTGCGCTGGGCGCGACTGCGGTCCGAAAGGGGTGGATGGAGCGCGCCGAGTTCTTCGAGTCTGTTGATCTCGCCGTCTTCCCCTCGGTGTGGGACGAGCCCTTCGGACTTGTCGTGGCCGAAGCCATGGCCGCGCGCTGCCCGTTCGTCGTGAGCGATGCCGGGGCGCTGCCGGAGGTTGCGGGACCGGGCTATCCGTTTGTCGCAGCACGCGACGATGCCGGCTCTCTCGCCGCCGTCATCGAAGACGCTCTGAGTGAACCCACTGAGGACGTCGTGGACCGCGCTCAACAGAGGTGGCACGTGAAGTATTCACCGGAAGGGGGCCGGGAGCGTCTGCACCAATTGCTGATTGACATCCTCAGGAAAGGCGACGGCAAATCATGAAAGCATCTGTCATCGTTCCGTCCCGCGGAGGAGCAGAGCGCCTACCTCGGCTCCTCGATGCACTGAGCCGACAGACTTACGAGTCGTGGGAGGCCGTCATCGTGCTCGATGGTGACATCGACGGCTCAGCATCGGTGGTCGAGCGCTACTCGCATCTCCCGGTGCAGGTCCTCGTCTTTCCAGAGAACAGGGGCCGTGTAGCAGCACTGAACGCGGGTTTTGCCGCCGCTGACGGCGACGTCCTGATCCGGGCGGATGATGATTTCGAACCCTCCCCAACCCATATCGCGGCTCATGTCGAACCTCATCGGCGGGGTGTGTGCGGGGTGATCGGCTTACCACTGAACATCGCACCGAACAATGCCTACATGCGCGCCTACGGTACTGTCGCTGACGAGCGGGGCCGACAGGATGCATACGGGACCGCACCAGAGGATCGTTGGCGGCTCTGGGGAGGAAATACATCCGTCCGGCGGGAGATCTTCGAAGAAGTGGGCGGATTCGATCCACGCTATGTGGGGTACGGCTGGGAGGACCTCGACCTCGGATATCGCCTCCGCCGCCACGGGATACCGCTGCTCCTCGTACCCGGAGCGGAAGTGCGACACCACATGGCTGCCGTGACGACGACGGCACGGGCGCGCCGAGCTTTTCGGTCGGGGCAGGGCCGCCGACGATTCGAACACATCCACGGTCGAGGCTCCTCATCCTCGCCCCACTCGTCCCCCGCGACCGTGTGGAACACGGCCGTGTCGGGCCTAGGACGCATGCTCACGTACGACCGCACCGAACATCTGGCCTCGACCATCGATCGAATGCTCCCCCTGCTGCCGCGACCGGCCGCTCACAAGGCGATCGCGCTCATCGTCGAGAGTGCGGCCCGGGCCGGGTTCGTCTCCGGGGAAGAGACGAGCCACCATGTCTGAATCGGTCTCACACATCCGTTTCGTCGTCCCGCGGTTTCCCGACACCAGTGGCGGAGCCACTGTCGTGGAGAACCTCATGACTGCATTCCGACAGCGCGGGATCACGGTCGACGTCGTATCGATCTACCCGGGTTCCAAGAACCAGGAGGGCGCATCGCCGGCGGGTGCAGACGACGTCGTCACCGTTCTGGAGCGTGAGGACTTGCATCGATACCCCGTCTCCATCTCATACGGCCCCTTGCGCGCTGCCCCTCTTGCCCTGTTCAAGCGATGGGACCGGTGGCGCCGACTCTCTGCTCTGCGACGCACCATGGCCACGTTGCCCGCCAACAGCGTCGTCATCTACACCCACGTCCTCGGCAAGATGATGGTCGACGAGTCCGGTTTTGAGCGATCCCCGACCGGCCCACTGTTCGTCGGGCAGCACCATTCGTCGTTCGCAAGTCTCGACGACGAGCCATGGCTCCGGGAGGCTCTTCCGAAACACTTCGCTGACTGTGATGCCTTCGTCGCGCTCTCCGATGAGGACGCAGCCTCCTTCGGCTCGCTGCTCGCCGTGCCGTGCGTCGCAATCCCTAACCCGGCACCAGAGGGCCGCACTCTCACCACGCAACTGGCGAAGAGAGCGGTAGCATTGGCACGCTTCTCGCACGAGAAGCAGATCCCTCTCATGGTGCGTCTCTTCGCCGCGGCGATCACCGTGCCTGAGGCAGATGGATGGTCGTTGGCCATCTACGGCGACGGGGTCGAGCGCCCCCAGGTCGCCGAGGCGGTCGAGCGCTCTGGCATGAGTACGCGGATCGAATTGGCCGGTGTCGTCGACGATTCAGCCACCGCACTGTCAGACGCGTCGTTGAATCTCCTGACATCAAGCCTTGAAGGCTTCCCCATGACGATCTTGGAGGCCGCCTGCTCAGCGGTCCCGTCGATTGCGTTCGACTGCTCCGCGGGTGTGCGGTCTCAGCTCGAGAACGAGGCCGGCTATCTCGTACATTCGCAGAATGAGGATGCCTACGTCGCGGCCTTGCGCGGCGCGATGCTGGATGACATCGAGCGGCGCCGCCGCGGGGAAAACGCGCGTGCGCGTGCTGAGCGCTATGCACCTTCACGCATCGTCGATGACTGGCTCGCTCTTACGGAGGGGAGCCGCCGGCCACACCGAGCCACGACCGTTGTATCAGCGCCACAGCTTCGCTCCTAGCCGACGAACGAGGTCGACCGAGCGAGCTTTCGCGTCCTCGAGACGGCCGTACCGACTGCGATAGTGGCGAAGCTGCCGCTGGATCTGCAAATGACGAGCCATGATGTCGACGGCGTGGTCGGCCCACACCTCCACGTTCCTTGTCACGAGTTCCAGTTGCCGGGCGTCGATGTCAGCCTGATCCATGGTCCGGGTGACCTGAGAAGCGTGCTGGCGATAGAAGTAGCGCGGCTTGGGTAGTTCGATGGCTGTGCCTCCACCTGCGAGGATCCGCACCCATAGGTCGTAGTCCTCGGCCCAGCGCACGGACTCGTCGAAACCACCGACCCGGCTCCAGTCCTCGCGTCTGATGACAGAAGACACTGGGATCTTGTTCTCGAAGAGCACGTCGACGACGCCGCGGGGCGCGCCACCGTAGCGAATGAGGCGGTCGCACACACCAAAACACTGAAGCGGGCTAGACACGATAAGCACCTCGGGCTGGTCCGCGAGTATCGCCACGGCCTCCTGCGCGTATCGAGGATCCATCTTGTCATCCGCGTCGAGAAAGAGGATGTACTCGTTCTGGGTCGATGCGACAGCGTGATTTCGCGCCGCCGAGACACCTCTGTTGCGGTCGAGCCGCAGAATCGTCACCCGTGGGTCACCTGCCGCAGCGACTTTATCAAGCACGATGCGAGTTTCTGCGCCGGTGGAGCCGTCGTCGCAGATGATGACCTCCACGTCGATCGTCTGCGCGAGAGCCGAAGCGAGCGCTTCCTTCAGGAGGTCGCCAGCTTCGTAACAGGGGATGATCACGGCTACAGATCCTGCCAGGTTCGAGTTCATCCCTGTCCCCCCGGGTCGTTCCTCCCGCAGCGAACACGCATTTGAAATTCTCGCAGGCCTCGAACGGCCGCCTCGCAAGCCGTGAGCCACGCTGGTTGTTGGCGTGCTCCACACCGTAGGAGGAGAAGTCGCAGGCGCAGTGCGCGCGACGGGGAGATAGCATGCGCCGTCTCCAGCGCTTCCTGCACCAGGGTAGGGTCGCCGCCGAACTTCCACAGCCGAATGGCGAGCGGGGTCATGGCCTCACGGATGTAGGCGTCCCCACCAGCTGAGACCCCTACTTGTTTGGCAAATATGCCCACTCTCGCTTGGAGGAAGCCGATATCGCCCTGCGTGAACCGTTCGTGGCCGAGGGAAGTCTGCAACTCGCGAAACTCGACAAGCGGCTGGTCGACGACCAGGAAGGAGCCCGTCGCGGCGAGACGTAGCCACAGATCGTGGTCCTCGAAGAACCATCGCTCGTCGTACCCCTGGACGGCGCGAACTGCCTCGGTCGATACCAGTACGGACGCTGCAGGCAACCAGCAATGACGCAGCAGACGCGTGTGGATGTTGCCTTCGAGTGCCTCAGGATCGGAGGGCCACTCGTGCAGTGTGCGGTAGTCCGGCTGCAGCAATTGGCCGTCAGCGTCGATCCGCCGTGCGTTCGAATAGACCGCAACGGCATGACCGCCATCCTTGGCCCAGCGGTCGATGAGCGCGTCCAACCGTTCAGGAAGCATTCGATCGTCTGCCGAGATATAGGTATAGAACGGGGTAGAAATCGTTGCTAAGGCTTCATTCAAACCACAGCACAACCCGGTGTTTTGAGAGTGTACGACAAGCTCGTAACCGGCCTCCGGATGTAGAGAAAGCCAAGATTCTATCCGCGAAACAGTACCATCTTCGGAGGCGTCGTCGATGATGAGAACACGCTCGGGTGTACGAGTCTGCGCGAGGATCGAGTCGAGCGACTCCGTCACATACCGCTCGTGGTTGTAACACACAACGACGACCGTGACTCCGAGGTTGCCATCCATTCGCTTCACCGCTCCTCGAGACGGCCGAGACGCACCAGGCGTGCGAACGCGGGACTCTGGTTTTGTAGTTCACCAAAGGTACCGGACCCTACGATACGGCCATCCTCCAAGTAGATCACACAATCGGCATGCTTGACGGTCGACAATCGATGGGCCACGAGAATCACCGTGATGCTTCCGTGTAGGTCACGGATGACCGTGCTGATCTTGTCCTCTGTCTCGTTGTCCAGAGCCGACGTGGCCTCGTCGAGAACGAGGACCTGCGGGCGCCGATACAGTGCCCGCGCGATACCGACGCGCTGCTTCTGCCCACCCGACAATTGGGTTCCATGGAACCCGACGATGGCGTCCATACCCCCGGGCAGGGAATCAAGAAGCTCGCCGAGTTGCGCCAGGCGAAGGGCCGCTTCAACAGCGGTTCGGTCGACAGACTGCTCATCGGCCCCGAACGCGACGTTCTCCCACAAGGTGGCGGCTAACAGGTAGACGTCCTGCGGAACGTAAGCGACCCTGTCGAGCCACTGCGCGTGATCGGCGACGATGTCGAGCCCATCGAACGACACACGCCCAGTATTAGGTTCTATCAGCCCGAGGACGATGTCGATGAGGGTTGTCTTTCCCGAGCCGGACAGTCCGCACACGGCAAGTGACGATCCCTCCGGAACGACGAATGACACGCCCCTCAAGACGTCGTCGACCCCATCCGGGTAACGGAACCGCACGTCATCGACGAAGAGATCGCCGGATCTCATCGCACTCACCGCGTAGTCCGGGTTCGAGGCCACCTGGGCATCGCGCCGCCCGGCTTGCGTGCCCCCCTTGCGGGGGGCTTCGCTCAGTCCCCGCAAAGCTGTCGTCGTGACATAGAGGCCCTCGATGCCGAATCGGATGTTCCCCAGCGTGGCGGTGAGCGCTGTCAGCGACGGCAACAACTTCACGGCGGCCGCGACGAAGAGGGTGATGGTGGGCATTGTGTTGTCCGCCCCGCCGCTCAGCGCGCTCGAACACAGCAGAACCGCGATCCCGAGAATCGTGACGAATTCGAGGACATACTTGGGAGCCTGGGCATAGAAGTTGGCGTCCCGAGACGCGGCGGCATTACGTGTGGCCGCATCACTGTACGTCACGAGAAAGTGCTGCTCAGCCTTGTGCATTCGCACTTCGCGGGCCCCATAGATCGCTTCGAGCAACGCATGGCTCATCTGCCCCGCGGCCTCTTGCGCAGCGATACCCGCCCTTCGATTCCTCGGCGCCAAGAATCGCTGGACCAGCGCGACCGCCACGAGGGAGTACACGATGACGCCCAGGGTGGTGCCAGGGGCCACGGCGAAGAGGAAACCGGCAATGAGACTGATTGACAGGAGCTGCCCGAACACCCCGAGCACGCCTCCCAGAACGTTGGCGTGGGCGGCCTGCACCGCGGCACCCACCGTACGGACGACCGCGCCGACATCCCGTCGTCGTTGCACGAGATAGCTGTCGCTCAAGTAGCTGTGCAGCAGCCTGGTCGCTGTCAGGACTTGGAGACGGGCCACCAAGTCGAAGGACCAGCGCGCGACCGCGAGGGCAAAGATGCTCTTTGTCAAGAAAGCCAGCACCATGGCGACGCAAAGCATCACGGCGAAAGGGCCACGCTCAGGCGTGCCCGCAAGGCGATGGATGACCCCGAGGTATCCGGCCTCGAGGCTCGCCCCGGAAAGCACCTGCATGACGGGCAGGACGACTGCCAAGCCGGCGAGATCGAGCAATGAGACCACGAACTGCAGTGCAGCGTACAAGCCGAGCTGTGCGCGGGTGCCGCGTGGAAAGCTGGAGACTAGGTAGCGCAACTCGCGCACCCAGGAGGTCTCCGGTTCAACAGAAGTAGTCATGAACGAGGACTCCCGGTTTCGATGAGGGTCAGGAGGCGTGTCGCGAACGCGGCCTCGGAGAATTCTGCTGCTCGCCGCTGCGCGGCTCGACGCAAGCTGGCCATGTCTGTCGGATCGGCGCGGGCAATATTGCGTGTAGCCAGCCGCAACTCCTCCAAGCTCGTCCATCGCACGGTTCCTGGCACGTCTGCGACGACTTCTGCCGGGCCCGCGGTGTCGTACACCATGGCGATAGCTCCCGCGGACATGGCTTCCACGGTCGTGATGCCGAAGTGCTCCTGTGACTGCGGTGCCATGAGGTGTGACTCTCCGAAACCCTGTGCGTGCCAGTACACCGACGACTCGCGATAAAGCGTGTGCAGTTCTTCAAGAGAGGCATTGGGATGAAACGCGACGGGCAGGCCAACGGACATCTCACGCAGCCTGGCCAGCTCTGCCTCTGAACCAACACTCCCAGCCAGATGCAATTGCCAGCCTTCTGCGTGCAGGTCCGCCATTGCGCGGAAGGCCACGATGAGGGCTTCCTGGTTCTTGTACGGGTGACCCGGCTGCCGGTCCTGAAATCTTCCGACTGCGAGGATCGAAGGCTGCCGCCAAACCCGTCCTGCCCCGACGCCGCAACAGGGCGGGTAGAGGACGTAGGGGTCGACACCCCAACGCTGTCGCGCGTGAGAGGCGGTGAACCGTGAGTTGGCAAGGAATGACGTGTAGGTGGCTCGAAAGTCGCTCCCCCGATTCTGCAGGCGGCGCGCGTACTGCGTCCAGGAGACGTAACGTGCACGAAGACCCGTGAGCCCGGGCGTCGTCAACTGGTGCGGGAAGTGGATGTAATACAGACTGCGCTCGGCGAGTCCCGGCAGAGTCGCGCCGTACATGCACGTGAGAAAGACGTCCGGCTGCATCGAGCGCACGATGCGGGCCCAGACTAACTCTTCGATCACCGTTCGCAGCGCCTCGAAGCGTCCCATCCTCCCGACGCTGGGAAGTTCCTCGTACGCAACGCCGTCGAGGTCGATCCCGAAGTAATCGGCGTAAGCCCCGAGGTCATCAACCTGGCCGGGAGCCACGATCACCGTGTCGTAACCGGCTGCCTTGAGCGTTTCAGCTGCGACGAGCGCTACGCGCTCGGCGCCGCCGCGCGCGGCAAGCATCGGGGCGAGGACGACCGCTCGGCCCCTGTCACTCACGACCACGCCTCCAATAGAGCGTCCGCGCGGTGCGTGAAGGTGTGTTGGGCGAGAGTACGTCGACGTGCCCTCTCGCGCAGCATCATGAAGTCCTGCGGACGCGCCACCGCGTGTCGGCACAGGTCCACGAGCTCCTCGTGGCCGTCGTACACGAGGATCTCTTCGCCTGGATCGTAGAAATCCGCCACGTCGGCACGATCAATGATCTGCACCGCACCCACCCCGGCGGCCTCGAACGTTCTCATCGTGAAGCCGTCCTGATCCCCGTGGATGTTCAAGGTGGCCCTGCCGTTCCGCATGATGGCGTGCGCGGATGGGCCGGCCACGTCGCGTCTGGCCGGGATGCCGAGTGAGCGCACACGCCACGTGCGCGCGCGGTCGAACACGTGATCCGACCAGCCCCGCCCCCATGCCTGAACGGGGACACCCGCAGAGACAAGCGCCGCGAGCGCAGACTCTCTCTTGGGCAAGGGCGCACCGACGAAACTCACGAGCCCGGCGCCCGCAGTTGTGTTGTCGATGACGCTCGATGCATCGAAACCCAAAGGCACCTGCGCGATACGATGACCAGCCGCCCGGAGCGTTGCAGCGTCCTGGGCGCTGTACGTCGCCAACTGGGCATACCGCCCGACGAGGTCCGCGTCAAAATTGGTACGGCGGATCTCGTCATACATCCACACTCCGACGAGCCGGTCGTTCTCGGCGGCGAGGGCCCAGAACTCTTCTGTCAGAACATCCCCGCGAATGACGAGGACGAAGTCTGGAGACACTTCGCGAACCCGGGCCATGGCGCGGCGCGAGACCGTGGCGCCGGACAGATGCCCTCCGTCACCTCGAAGTTTGCCGGCTAGTTCGTGTGCGGTCTTGTTCCAGAGCTTCTCAGCGGGCGACGCGGCGACGTCGTAGCAATGGGTGAGCACCTCGTACCCCAACTCACCGAACGCCCGCCCGATGGCTGCGTAATAGCCGTGGAATGAAGGAGAGATGATGAGCAGTGACCGCGAGCGCGTCACGCTTCACCTCCCATCACGCGCGCAGGAACGCCGCCCACGACGGCGCCCGGCGCCACATCCTTGACGACGACGGCGCCGGCTGCAACAGTCGCCCCTCTGCCGATGGCTACTCCTCCGAGCACCACGGCGTTCTGGCCGATGAAGACGTCGTCCTCGATGAGGACGGGCCCGGTGCCGCGGACCTCATGCCGTGAGCCTCCTCGGGCATGGTCGGTCGACGTCACCATGACGTTGTCCGCGAAGACACAACCGCGACCGATGCTCACCGGGTCGATCGAGTGCAGGTGTACGCGATGGCCGATGTAGGTGTCCGCACCGATGGCAAGGTGCCCCGCGGGGCCTTCCGCCGCCAGCCAAGCGCCGTCTCGAATGATGACCCGATCCGCGACGCTGATCCTGTCGGTCCCCTGGATCATGAGAGGCGAAACCAGCACGCTGCCCGACCCGAAGTGCGCGAAGGCCCGTCGATACAAAGGGATCAGGAGTTGGGCCCGCCGATAGCGAACACCTGGGGTCTTCTCGATCAATGTTCGTGTCATCTTCACGCCTGGACCTCCGATCGCGAGGCGCCGACTGGAGCGCCGCGATGCAGCGGCGCCGCGCTGGATGCGCGTGGCGGGGCCATCTCGGCGGCCCGCCACGCAAGATTCGACGCGGCGGCGGGTTTGCCGAGACGGTAAGCGATGCAGATTCCGAGCACGATGAAGGCACCCACCGTCATGAACACCTCTCCCAGTTTCCACGCGCAGACGAGCACGACGATGACCGTCGCCTCTGCTGTGAGCATCTCCCATGAGACATGCAGTCGTCGATCGAGCAATCCCAGGCCGAGGAGGACGAAGGCCAGAACGGTTGACCAGAGAAAAACATGACCGCCCTCGACGAAAGCCTGCAGATACGAATCATGGAACCATTGCCGTCGATCACCGATCACCACGAACCCCTGATTGAGACCGAGGCCCGTCCACGGCGTCAGGGATGCTTTGATTTCCATCGCCTGATCGATCTGCGCCCTGTACCAATCGGTGCCTGTTCGGTCACCGAACGCGGAACTGGAGGCATAGTTGTTGATCGAGAAGACGAGAACCGCATACCCGATCGCCGCGAGGGCGATTCGATAGGCCACACCGATCCGGTTGCGGAGCAGGACCCACAGGGCGGCCAGCACGATACCTCCGAGCGCGGTTCGCGATCCGGTGAGAAAGACGAACCACGTCGAGAGGAGGAACCACGGTATGCGCCAACGCGGGGACAGAACCGCAAGCCCGAGGATCCCCCATATCGCGTAGTACATCCCTGCAACGTTCTTGTCCCCATAGAAACCGGTCAGATATGGCGGGTAATTATTCTCCGTCAGCCCGGCATAGAACAGGAGGACGTTGGCACATGCGCTCATGCATGCTCCGATGACGAACGACCGAATGTCGATCCGCCCGGTCGCGATGACAACGCACACGGCGAAGAGAATGAAGAACTTCAGGAGGCGCTGCTGCCACGGCATGCCGTGGAAGACGGAAACCAGGACGAGGAAGGCCATGAGTGCCAGGAAGGCGATGACCAGGAGACCACCGCCCGGTACGGTCAGCTTCGCTCGCCGGCAGGCACTGACGGCCACCATCACGACACCCGTTGCAAGACCGCCCACAAGACCCCCAGGCAGGGCGGTGGTGACGAACATCAGCGAGAAACCCATGACGAGGTCCAGGAGAACCACCGGCCCCCAGAAGCCGGCGACGGCCTGCCCGACCTTTTCCACGCGCGTCGAGGCGTGCGGTCCTTCCGTTGCGGCCTTGACGTTACGGGATTCAGGCACAGACGCACTTCGGCGGGTCTCAGCGCCGAGCAGGTGCTGCCACTCGGGAGCCATCCCCTCAGTTCGATTCATGGCCCGACCTCTCCTCCAGCAGGCCGTGATCGACCAAGGACATCACGAAGTTCTGCACGGGCTGCGCGATCTCGTAGGACGGCCATCCGTGCTCAGCAGCCAAGAGCGCCACGAGCCCCTCCGTGTCGGAGACCCGCGGGGACGCCCGCCAGACCAGCAACCCTACCTGCGGCAACCGCACGATGACTCCTCGAGACGCCCTGAGCACCCACACCGCAGATCGATCATCGGGGTCCGTCTCCACAGCGATGTCCTCAGGGATGGCCCATCGGCCCTGGGTTTCTTCACGGCGAGTCATCGCTCGGCCCTCGTACGCAGCCGCGTTTCAAGCCGGTGAAGCACATCACCGAGGGCCGTGACGAATCGCTGCCGGAAAGCGTGCACATATTCACGGCGCGTGGGAGGGTGGCCCAGCTCGTCGCTCAAGAGGCCCTTGTTGACCATGAAGAATGCACGGAAGACCCGCCCCTTCGCCAGTGGCCCGCGTGCCGCCCGGAAACGCCCGCCCCACTCGTCCAGACGTGATCCTTGCCCGCTGGAGAAGTACTTCCACAACGCGTAGGCAGGCAGCCCACGGAATTCCTCGAGACCACCGACGGCGGCAGCCAGCGCCAGCCGAGCCTCCATCTCGTCGGCGCGCCGTACCACTGCGGCGCGGCTCCCCTCCTCAGCCCCGCCCCAGGCAGCCTCGAGGTCCTCGATCCGGTGGCCGCCGCTACGCGCGAAGTGAAGAAGCAGCACCAGTCGCTGATCGTTCAGCGACGGCACATCACAGGCCACCCCGGCGAGGGTCCGGGTTGTGCGCTGTCCCCACATGGCTTCGAAGGCCGTCGCGGGCTCGACATCGAACCCGGGCCACCAGCGATGTACATCCAGAAGGCCGAGCTCGTGGCGGAGGTTCATCGCGTGACCGAAAGCGGAGCCTTCGTCGAAACCTGTGATCTCGCGCCAACCTCGCGCCCGGAGCGCCTCGACGAAGGCAAGCACGTGCTGGGGGCGAACGAGGACGTCCACGTCAACGCTGTGCCGCGCCGCCCGCTGCAGGCGGAGATCCACTGCTGGGCCTTTGACGTGGAGAAGGTCGCAACCGACCTCGTCAGCGATGAGCTGTACATAAGCATGCAGCAGCCGGACACGGACTGTCTGAGGGACCTCGACGCAGTTTGCCGTCATCGTGTCCATTCGTCATCCCCTATCCTGGCCTTGCACGTTTCACCACACAGGCGCGTAGCGCCATCTCGCCCTGCCTCACGGCGAACTCAGCTCGTCAGCCCCCGCTGCCGCAATTCGCGCAGGGCGACGTCCCATGCCTCCGAATCGGCGCCCGGCATGTCCCACGATCGACCGATGAAGTCGGCCACGGCCTGCTCACTGCTCATCAGAGGCAACGGCGCGCCTGCGCACCGGAGACCCTCCAGAGAGGCGACGGCGTGCTCGATGTCCCCGGCCCGGCCGACATCCACATACTCCACCGGCGCACTCGCGACCGGGGCCGCAGCAGCAGCGAACCGAGCCAGGTCAGTCAACGACGTACGCTCACCGGTGCCACAGTTGAGGACCCGCAGGCTCCCGAGTCGACCCGGGTGATCGATGCACCAGGTGATCAGACGCGCAACATCGTCGACGTGCACGAAATCCCTCGTCGCAGAGCCATCGCCATAGACCGACAACGGTCGACCCTCGCGGAGGCGCGCGAGGAACGCCGCCAGAACCCCCGTGTAGGGATTGTGGAGTGCCTGTCCGAAGCCCACCACGTTCTGCGGTCGTAGAACAGTGACCGGAATCGCGGCGGCGTACTCCGCGAGGATGGCCTCCGCCTCGGACTTGGTTTCTCCGTAGACGGAGACAGGGCGATGCGGGTCCTCCTCCCGGGACGGCGCGGCCTCGGCCTGGGGACAGCAACGTCCACCGAACCGAGTGCCGTGGCGCCGACACTCGTACCGTCCCTCGCCGTAGACAGCTCGGGACGACAGTGCGACCAGAGCGGCACCCCAAGAAGCCGCCGCAGCAGCCGCGAGCCGCGTCCCCTCCACGTTGACAGCCCTGTAGCGCTCGGCCTCGTACATGGATTGTGCCGTACCGGTTTCAGCAGCCAGATGAACGACGACATCGAACCCCGGCAATGCGTCCCACGTGCTTGCCTGACTGACGTCTGCGATGACGACTTGCCCCGGAAAGCGCTGCACGGCAGCTTCTGCATGCTGGTGCACCTGGGCATTCAAACTGTCGACGGCGACCAGTTCATGCTCCGAGGCCAGCATGACGGCGACATGTTGACCGATGAATCCGGCCCCGCCGGTGATGAGTATGCGCATGGCGCCCTTCGTTGTGACCCGTTGCTTCGTGCCACTCTAACGCCCCGGCATGACGGGCGTCAGAACAAGACGCCCCCGTCACATGTCCTTGAACACGCGACGGAGGGCGTCACCGGTGAGACCGCCGTGATCAGGCAGCCATGGCCTTGCTGAGGTTCTCGTCGATGGCGGCGAGGAAGTCCTGCGTGTTGAGGTACGGCTGGTCCTTGCTGATGAGCAGCGCGAGGTCCTTCGTCATCTTGCCCTCCTCGACCGTCTCGATGCAGACGCGCTCGAGGGTCTCGGCGAACTTCGTCACCTCGGGCGTGCCGTCGAGCTCACCGCGCTTGGCGATGCCGCGCGTCCAGGCGAAGATCGACGCGATCGGGTTGGTCGACGTCTCCTTGCCCTGCTGGTGCTGACGGTAGTGACGCGTGACTGTGCCGTGCGCAGCCTCGGCCTCGACCGTCTTGCCGTCGGGCGTCATGAGGACCGACGTCATGAGGCCGAGCGAACCGAAGCCCTGCGCGACGATGTCCGACTGCACGTCGCCGTCGTAGTTCTTGCAGGCCCAGACGTAGCCGCCCTCCCACTTGAGCGCCGCAGCGACCATGTCGTCGATGAGGCGGTGCTCGTAGGTGAGGCCGCGCTTGTCGAACTCGTCCTTGAACTCGCGGTCGAAGACGTCCTGGAAGATGTCCTTGAACGCACCGTCGTACGCCTTGAGGATGGTGTTCTTCGTGGACAGATAGACCGGAACGTTCCGCTCGAGGCCGTAGTTGAACGACGCGCGGGCGAAGTCCTCGATCGACTTGTTGTAGTTGTACATGCCCATCGCGACGCCGCCGTCCTCGGGGAACTCGGCGACCTCGTAGACGACCTTCTCGCCGCCGTCGGCAGGCGTGTAGGAGATCTCGACCTTGCCGGCGCCGGGAACCTTGAAGTTCTGCGACTTGTACTGGTCGGCGTGAGCGTGGCGACCGATGATGATCGGCTTCGTCCAGCCCGGCACGAGGCGCGGCACGTTGCTCATGATGATCGGCTCACGGAAGATGACGCCGCCGAGGATGTTGCGAATCGTGCCGTTCGGGCTCTTCCACATCTCCTTGAGGCCGAACTCCTCGACGCGGGCCTCGTCCGGCGTGATGGTGGCGCACTTGACGCCGACGCCGTACTCCTTGATCGCGTTCGCCGCGTCGACGGTGACCTGGTCGTCCGTCGCGTCACGGTTCTCGATGCCGAGGTCGTAGTACTTGAGGTCGACGTCGAGGTACGGGTGGATCAGGCGGTCCTTGATGAACTGCCAGATGATGCGCGTCATCTCGTCACCGTCGAGCTCGACGATGGGGTTCTTGACCTTGATCTTCTCCATGGCCTGTGCTGGCTCCTTCGATCAGTTGGTGCGACGAATGTTCGCTGGCCTCAGGCTATCGCCATCCCACCGGCTCCCCGCAACGTCATCCTGGCGCGCGCAGCGCCTCCCACCTGCCGGGAGGCGACGCACAACAGCGACATGATGTGACCTTCATCACCATACCTGCGGGTAGCCCATCTCACTCACACCCATACCCGCTCGCCCGACATGGCCAGATGCTTGGCAGACGCTGCGAAAACCCTTGGAACCCCATGCAACTCGCGACGAGGCACACTCAAGGGTGAGGTCGACTTAGTGTCATGACCACGTCAATGAATCAGGTCAGTTGTCCTAGATACAGACTTTGGTGTGGGTCACAGCCAGTCCGTAAGGTCTCCATGACACTCGCGCGCAGTGCGCGAACACAACAGGAGGCACTGGGTGGATCTTCAGTCGTACATGCGCGCCATCGTGAAGCGCTGGCGCATCATTGCCGGCTGCGTGCTCATCGCACTCTCCCTCGCCGTGCTCCTCACTCTCTTCACGCACAAGACGTACAGCTCGTCGGTGCGCTTCTTCGTCTCGACCGCGGATGCGTCGAACAACTCGCAGCTGGCTCAGGGCAACACGTTCACGCAAGATCGCGTCAAGAGCTACACCCAGCTCATGAAGACGCCGAAGGTGCTCCAGCCCGTCGCAGACGAGGTTAAAATGCCCGGCGGCGCGGCGGCGATCGAACCCAAGGTGACGGCCAAGGCGGCGCCGGACACCGTCATCATCGACACGAGCGTCGTCGACACGAGCCCGAAGCGCGCGCACGCCATCGCGCGGTCGCTCGGCGAGCAGTTCCCCAAGGCCGTCGACGAGCTCGAGAGCGTCTCGAAGGACAAGCCGAGCCCCGTCAAGGTGACGCTCGTGCAGCAGGCGACCACGAGCACGAAGGTGGGCCCGAGCTGGCCGACGAACCTCGTCCTCGCGGGCCTGCTCGGCCTGCTCGCCGGCACCGCGCTCGCGCTGTTGCGTGAGCGTCTCGACACGAAGCTGCGAACGAAGGACGACGTCCTCGAGGCCGCTGACGACGTCACCGTCCTCGGCGCCGTGCCGTTCGACAAGGACGCGAGCGCTCACCCGCTCATCGTCGCCGACGACCCGCACTCGACGCGTGCGGAGGCGTTCCGCTCGCTGCGCACCAACCTGCAGTTCATCGACGCGACGGAGCACCCGCGCGTCATCACCGTCACCTCGTCGCTGCCCGGTGAGGGCAAGACGACGACGACGGCGAACCTCGCGCTCGCGCTCGCCGAGTCGGGTGCCAGCGTCTGCCTCATCGAGGGTGACCTGCGTCGTCCGCGTCTGCTCAGCTACATGGGTCTCGAGGGTGGCGTCGGCCTCACCGACGTTCTCATCGGCCGTGTCGCCGTGCGTGACGTCGTGCAGCGCTTCGGCGAGCGCCGTCTCATGGTGCTCGGCTCCGGTGCGACACCGCCGAACCCGAGCGAGCTGCTCGGCAGTGAGCCGATGCGCGCAATGCTCGAGGATCTGCGCGGCCGTTTCGACTACGTCATCATCGACGCGCCCCCGCTGCTGCCCGTCACCGATGCCGCCGTCCTCTCGCGCGTCACGGACGGCACGCTGGTCATCGCGGGCGCCGGGATCGTCAAGCGCGACCAATTCCTCGACGCGCTCGACCACCTCGATGCCGTCGACGCGAAGGTGCTCGGTGTCGTGCTCAACCGTGTCGAGCGGGGCCCGCGCGGCAACTACTACGACTACCGCTACGACTACTCCCCCTCCACCGCCGCCGACGACGACAAGGGCCGCACCTTGATGAGCCGTCGCTCGCGAAAGGGCAACTGAGGCGATGTCTGCGCCGGGGGGATCAACCCAACTGCCTCTGAGGGAACGTGATCGCGCCGTTCGTTACGGCTGGTTCGCGACCGACCTCGTGCTCGTCCTGTGCGCCGCCTATGCCGCGGCGTGGCTGCGCTTCGACCTCGACGTCTCCGATTCGGCGTCCGTCGAGATCGCCATGTTCGCGTTGCTCGCGGTCGGGTTGTATGCCCTCATCGGCCTCGCCGTCGGCCCGTACCGCATCGGGCACGTGCGCGGTTCGTTCGAGGAGACCGCCGACATCGCCCGTGCGACGGTGGCGATGGGGCTCGTCCTCGCCGTGCTGCGTCTGGCCCTCGGGGTGCCGCACGTGCCGCGCAGCATGCCGTTCACGGCGCCCATGTTCGCGCTGCTCGGAATGTTCACGCTGCGTTTCCTCGTGCGCTCATGGCGCTGGGGCCGGCGCGTCTCGCGTGAGCAGGACGTGCAGGCCATCGTCTTCGGCGCCGGCCACAGCGGGCGTCAGCTCGTGCGCGGCTTGCACCGCGACACCTCGGAGGGCACGCGCTACGTGCCCGCCGCGCTGCTCGACGACGACCCGGGCAAGCGCCGCTTGAACGTCGACGGTCTGCGCGTCACCGGCACGCGTGAGGCCATTGCACGCGAGGCGGAGCGCACCAACGCGAGCGCGCTCATCATCGCGGCGTCCACGATGCAGGGCGAGGACGTGCGTGACGTCACCGAGCGCGCCCGTCAGGCCGGTCTCGACGTGCTGATCATGCCGCCGCTCAACGAGATGTTCCACTCCCCACGCGGCGCGGATCTGCGTCAGCTGAACCTCGAGGATCTACTCGGGCGTCAGAGGATCGAGTTGGACCAGACGGCGATTCGTCAGTCGATCGCGGGCAAGCGCGTACTCGTCACGGGTGCGGGCGGTTCGATCGGTTCGGAGCTGTGCCGTCAGCTCGACAAATACGGCCCGGCAAAGCTCGTGCTGCTCGATCGCGACGAGTCGGCGATGCATGCGGCGCAGATGTCGATGACGGGGCGGGCGCTGCTCGACGACGGCACGCTCGCGCTGTGTGACATCCGTGACCCGCAGTCGCTCGCGACGGTGTTCGAGCGGGAGCAGCCGCAGGTCGTGTTCCACGCCGCGGCGCTCAAGCACCTGACGTTGCTCGAGCAGTTTCCGATCGAGGCGTGGAAGACGAACGTCCTCGGCACGCTCAACGTGCTCGAGGCGGCGCAGGCCGTCGGCGTCGAGACGTTCGTCAACGTCTCGACCGACAAGGCGGCCTGGCCGTCGTCGGTGCTCGGGTATTCGAAGCGTCTCGCGGAGCGTCTGACAGCGTCGTTCGCGAGCGCGGCTGACGACACGTATGTCAGTGTGCGATTCGGCAACGTGCTCGGCTCGCGCGGCTCGGTGATCACGGCGTTCACGGCGCAGATCGAGCGCGGTGGGCCGGTGACGGTGACGCACCCGGACGTCGAGCGGTTCTTCATGCTCATCCCGGAGGCGTGTCAGCTCGTGCTGCAGGCGTCGGCGATCGGCACGGACGGCGAGGTCATGGTGCTCGCCATGGGCAAGCCGGTGAAGATCGTCGACGTGGCGCGCACACTCATCGAGATGGCGGGCCAGCACGACATCGAGATCCAGTACACGGGGCTGCGCCCGGGTGAGAAGCTCTCGGAGCAGTTGTTCACGCCCGGCGAGGAGATCAAGACCTCCGAGCACCCGCTCGTCTCGCACGTCGACGTGCCGGCGATCGACCCGCAGCTCGTGCGAGCGCAGTACTTCGACACGGACGCCGACGCACTCGCCTGGATGGTCGAGCAATCAGGCGGTCACCGCGACCACGACCCGAGCAAGGACATCGACATCACTGCCGGGGCGCCCAACGGCCCCGAGCCCTCATTTTCATCGATCGGATAGCTAAATGGACGACATTCCTTTTTCACCGCCTGACATCCGACAGGAGGACATCGACGCCGTCATCGAGGTGTTGAACTCCGGGTGGATCACGACCGGGCCGCGCACCCGGGAATTCGAGGATCGTCTCGTCGCGCTGTCCGGGGCGCAGGGCTGCTTAACAGTTAATTCAGCGACTGCGGCTATGACCGCGTGCCTCCGCTTTCTCGGCATCGGCGAGGGGGACGAGGTGATCGTCCCCGCGTACACCTACACCGCTACCGCGTCAGTCGTCCATCACGTCGGGGCAAGGGCAGTCATCGTCGACAGCGACCGGGACAGCATCCACTTGACGGCAGCCGCGGTCGACCGGGCAATCACCGATCGAACAAAAGCCGTTATCGCGGTCGATCTTGCAGGGGTACCCGCCCCGGTGACTGAGCTGCTGGCACTCTGTCGCTCGCGTCGTGCGACTTTCAGCCCATCCTCGCCCGCGCAGGAAGCACTGGGACGAATCGCTCTCGTCTCAGACGCCGCCCACTCTGTCGGTGCTGCAGCGGCCGAGGGGCGCGTCGGGACGCTCGCTGACTTCACGTGTTACTCCTTCCACGCCGTCAAGAACTTGGCGACGGCGGAGGGCGGCGCCATCGAGTGGCGCAGCGCCGAGGCCTTTGGCATCACAGGCCCCGAGCTGTACCAGACTCTCCGCCGCGGTGTGCTGCATGGGCAGACGAAGGACGCCCTGGAGAAGAGCCGCGGTGGCGCTTGGGAGTACGACATCGTCGAACTGGGTCACAAAGCAAACATGACTGATATCCAGGCTGCTCTCGGCGTTTCGCAGCTGTCGCGCTTGCCGCAGATGCTCGCTCGACGGCGCGACATCCTGCGTCGTTACCAAGCCGAGCTGGAAGGGAGCGGCGTCGAGCTCATCGACCACTTCTCGTGCAGGGAGTCAGCCGCGCATCTTGCATTGACCTTCTTGCCCGCGCAGATGGCCCCTCGACGAGACGGGATCATCGAGCAGCTCGCTGCCGCAGGAATCTCGACGAACGTGCACTACAAGCCACTCCCCTTGCTCACCGCGTACCAGAAACTGGGGTGGCAGCCCGCGGACGTGCCCAATGCACGACGAACGTTCGAACGAGAGGTCACGCTGCCGCTGCACACCCTCCTGACGGATGAGCAAGTGAGCCGCGTTGCTCAGGCATACCGAAGGGCGGTGGACGCGCAGTGAGCCGCATCCTCATTCTCGGGGCTGCGGCCGTCCAGGCCGACGCCGTTGCCTCGGCGAAGCGTGCCGGGCACACAGTCCACGTGTGTGCTGCGCTTCCCGGCCCGGCCACTCCCTTGGCGGACGCGACGGCCGACTTCTCCTTCACTGAAATCGACGACCTCGCCCGGTACGTCCGTACCCACGGCATCGACTGCGTGTATTCGGTCGGTTCTGATATCGCGATGCCGATCGTGGGGTGGGCCGGTGAGAATCTAAACCTGCCCTATTTCGTCGGCGAGAG
Source organism: Dermacoccus sp. CCH2-D9 (assembly GCF_001556795.1). Lineage (NCBI taxonomy): Bacteria > Bacillati > Actinomycetota > Actinomycetes > Micrococcales > Dermacoccaceae > Dermacoccus > Dermacoccus sp. CCH2-D9. The sequence continues at coordinate 78,974 of NZ_LSJT01000101.1, read as the reverse complement.
TATGGCCCGTTCCTGCAACGACAAGACGCGAATGCGGGAACGGCTCGGGGCCGCTCACTTCGTCGGGAACCCATGGTTTCGACGTGTGGGCGCGGGTGAGGAGGCACCAGAGTTTCCGGGCTTTCCCGTCGCCGTGAAGCCCGCGGACTCACAGGGTCAACGGGGAATTTCGCGTGTTGAATCGAGTCATGACCTGCGAGGGGCCGTCAGTACAGCGCAAGGGTTCTCCCGCACAGGCGCCGCGATCGTCGAAGAATGGCTGGAGGGACCTGAGGTTTCGGTCAACTGCTACCTGCGCGGCGGGGAAACTATGTTCCAAGCAGTCAGTGACCGGCATGTCTGGTCTGACTACGTCGGTCTTGTCAGTGGCCACACCATGCCTCCCACAACGATCACGGCCGAGCAGAGTGAGCAGGCCGCTGCGGTCACGACGCGAGCAGCTGCCATCCTCGGTATCACAGAGGGCCCCGTGTATGCGCAGGTGAAGGTGTCACCTCCGGGAGCTCGGATCGTCGAGATCAGCCCACGTTTCGACGGCTGCCATATCTGGCGTCTCGTGGAGCGCACCTACGGGGTCAATCTTCTCGACGCCTTGTGGCCGCACCTGCTCCACGGGACTCCCCCGGAGCTGTCGCTCCGACCGGGAGGGCAGTGGAGCATCGATTTCATGTGCATCCCGCCGGGCAAGACCGCCGTGTACGACGCGCCGGCAAGTGAGGACATCGTGCGCTACTACGAGCCCGGTCAGATCGTGCGCGCCATCAACGGACGCTACGAAAAGATCGGCTACCAACTGCGAGCCGGGGCATGAAGCTGCTCGTCACGGGCGGCTCCGGGGCCGTGGGGCGTCGTCTGCTTCCTCAACTGCGCAGTGCTGGGCACGAGACGGTGTCTCTGACTCGTTCGACCGCGATCTCCGAGCACGAGCGTTCCACGGCGTACACCTTGGACGATTTACGCGAGCGCTGCGACGGGGTAGACGCGATCGTTCACTTGGCCTGGCGGCGAACACCGTCGCCGCGCCTCGACAGTTGGAACGCGAACGTGGCTGAACTCGACAACCTGCTCGAAGCAGCTCTGGACGTCGGAGTAAAGCGCATCATCGGCGCCAGTTCGATCTCTGTGTACTCCGGCGAGGACCTGCCCTGGACGGAAACGGGGCCCGCAGCGCCAGCCACCGCGTACGGCGCGAGCAAGATCACCGCGGAGCACGCACTGCGCTTGGCGGGAAGCAAGGGCATCTCGACGCTCTCGCTCCGCCTGGGACACATCTACACCGATGACGAGGACAACGACTACGCCGTCAACACATTTATCCGGAAGGCGGAGGCGGGTGATGCCATCACCGTCACGGGCGACGCAAATCGGCGGCGAGACATGGTGTATGTCCAGGACGTGTGCGATGCCATCCGTCAGTCGCTCGAGCGCCCGGATGTCACCGGCATCCTCAACGTCGGCTCTGGTACCAACGTCACCATGAGTCACATCGCGAAGGCTGCGGTCGATGCGTTCGGCGACCGCAGTGCCCTTGACCTGAACGAGACACCAGGTGCGGGGGCTCTCAGCACGCTGATGGACATCACCGAAGCCACCCGGCGCTTGGACTACCGTCCCCGTTACAGCATCCAGGACGGTATGCGGGACATCGCACAACGGAGGAAGAATCGATGAGCTTCTACCGCAGGGGCGGAAAGCGCGCCCTCGACATCGCCCTCGCACTCGCCGGGCTTCCGGTCGTAGGCACGACAGCTATCATCGCCGGGCCTCTGCTGCGCCGCGACGGCGGGCAGGCACTTCACCGCTCGACGCGTCTAGGGCTCGGCCAGGAACCTTTCACTATGTTCAAGTTCCGGAGCATGATCGTCAACGCACCAGATTTACGAAACGCCGACGGCTCGACGTATAACGCCGAGGACGATCCGCGTGTCACCCCTGTCGGCCGTGTGCTGCGGCGAACCTCCCTGGACGAACTCCCGCAGATCTTGAACGTCCTGCGCGGGGACATGAGCTTCGTCGGCCCCCGCCCGAGCCCCACCGGTAACCAATCTCGCTATGACGAGGTTGCCTTGCGCCGTTTCGAGGTAAGACCGGGGATCACCGGCCTGGACCAGGCCCTGAACCGAAACTCCGGCACGCTCGAGGAACGCTTCGCCAATGACGCCCGCTACGTCGAGGACTGCTCCTTCGCCCTGGACCTTTGGATTTTAGGACGCACATTTCTGGGCGTGGGACGTCAGGAGGGGCTGTATCGCAATGCCTGACGAAAAAAGCTTATTGCTAGTCACAAACCGTTACCCGTTCGCCCCCGGCGAGGAGTACTTGCACACCGAACTGCCCCACCTCGCGGAAGCGTTCGACAATGTCGCCATCCTTCCGCTCATGCGAGCACCGGGTTCGATGCTCGACCGCTCCCTACCGAGAAATGTCACAGTTCTGGATCTGTCCGTGCAGCACGGCTGGGGCAGCCGTCTCGCCCTCCTGGCGCGGGGCGCCTTGGCGCGCGACCTGCCAGCCGAAGCGCAGACGGTCAAACAACGCCTGTATGAGCGGTACTTCGCCGCTCGCACAAGCGCTCTCGCTCGGGCTGCGCGTCCCCATTTAGAGGACTACCTGAGAGAACATGACGTTCACACCATCTATGCGTATTGGTTCTACGTGACCACATCAGTTGCTATCCAGCTGCGTGACTCGGTTCCAGGACTAGCAGGGGTGCCGATCGTGGCCCGCGGTCATGGCTACGACGTCAACGAAGCGGCATCGCCCGTGCGCTACCTCCCCCACCGCCGGGCGCTCTTGGAAGCAGTGGAGCGGCTGCACCCCACTGCGGACACCATCACCGCTCGCATGCAATTGGAGTGGCCTGAATATGCGCATAAAATTAGCACCCGCCGTCTCGGAGTGGTCGCGCCTGGGCAACCCGCGCAGCGCGACAACCTCGGGCCGGTGCACCTGCTCTCCTGTTCGTCGCTGCACCCGCTGAAGCGCCCTGAACTCATAGCTGCAGGTGTGGCGACTTCGCGACGCCGAGGGCACGATACGCGATGGACGCACGTGGGCGAGGGCGACCAAGCGCAGGAAGGTCGCTTTACGCGTGCCATCCGAGCTCAGGGAATCGAGAGCGCCGTGACCCGTGCTGGCCAATTACCCAACGCCGAGGTTTATGAAGTGCTTCGCGACCCCCAGTACACGGCTTTCATCAATGCGTCGTCATCGGAAAGCGTTTCGTTCTCAATGTCGGAGGCGATGGGAGCCGGGCTACCCGTACTGGGAACGGATGTCGTGGGAACTCACGAGATTCTGTCGGACAAAAAAAACGGTCGATTGCTGTCGGCCGACCCGTCGCCGGACGATATTGCCGACGCCATCGACTGGGTTGCTGCCCTCCCACTTGAGGAGTATCGCGCGCTGTGTGAAGAGTCCGCGAGGGTGTGCGGTGCACTCTTCGATCCTGAAGAGGTATACACCGTCTTCGCCCAGGATCTCCGGCGCGTAGAGAGGTCCTAAGTAATGAGTGCATCCACCTCCCGTCGAACATATGCCGAACCACCGGTCAGAACTGCCGAGTTGACACTTCTCGCTCCGTTCTTGTTGGGGTTGGATCTCGTTGCATGGTTCAGCGATGCTCCGCAATGGGCTGTCGCCTCGACACTACTGTTGCAACTCGCCCTGTTCGCGATCGGCGTCCGAGCTCGGCCTGCCGGTTTGCTCCTATCCCTGTTTGTCGCGTCGATGTTCACGTTTCTAACCGGTCGAATCGTCGCAGTCGGCATCTTGGGGTATAAGGCGCAGTCGGCCGACGACTGGGGCATGCACCTGAACGATCCGGCCCTCGTGGCGCGCAGCCTATTCATGCAACAAGTGTTTTTGCTCGCAGCGCTCGCAGGCGTTGCGATAGCGACTAAGCGCTGGAGTGCAGGGGGCTTGGTGAGCCGCACTACGAGGGACATCCCGCTCCAGTACGCGGGGATAACTGGCATGCTCGCAGGCGTTGCCTTGTACATGGAGAACCGCATATCGGTGGTTTCTTCGGTCAATCAGACCTCATACCTCGACTACTACTCGTCACAGTCTTCCCTAGTCTCCACCACGGGAAGAATCGGCGAATCACTGATGATCGTTGGCTACGCCTTCGTCTTGGCCGCCATCCCAAAGTTCAGGGTCTTCGTGGGGGCGTCACTCGTCATTGTTGGCGCCCACGGATTCGACTTACTCATGGGGCGCAGGGCCCCTTTCGTCCTCACGCTGCTCCTCGTGATTTTCTACTCTCTGCTGCGCAGCGCGATCGCCGAAAGATCTGACATGGCCCAGCACTGGCCCACGATTGGAAAAATCGGCTTGGGAGCTCTTCTCTTGGCGCCCTTGCTCGAGCTGCTCAACGCCATAAATCAAACTCGTGGCGACGGCGCTACAGCAACCGCTGGGGAGTCGGGCAATCCCCTAGTGGAATTTTTCTATTCACAAGGGGTTAGCGCAAATCTTCTCGTGTATGCACAGACGGATGTTCTCAGCATCCCCCACGACAAAATCTATACTTTCGGCCCGTTAATCGAGTTCATCCAGGCTCGACTTCTCCCAGGCTTCGACAGTTCCGTTTACGACGGCCAGACGGCTGTCCGCGCGGTCGAGGGCTACAACTTCGCCGATATCGTGTCGTTTCGAATCATGCCCTCCATCTACCTCAGAGGTGGTGGCTATGGCTCGTCAGCTCTTGCCGAGCTCTTCTGGGACTTCGGGTGGGCTGGCCTCTTCCTGGGGGGTCTGGCGTTCGGGCTTATGTTCGCCTTCGGTGGCCGGGTCCTCTCGTTGAGCCCCCTCCTCGCCGCTGCCGCGCTCATCATGAGCCGGCAGCTTCTCTACGCGCCGCGGGCCCCCTACCTCGATTGGCTGGTTGGCACACTCAACGTCTTTAACATCGCAGCCTTCGCCTTCCTCGGGATGCTGTACAAGCTCCTACAGGAGCATGGACGAACAGAACGCAACAGCGCCAAGCACATGCCCCGGCTCCGGGCCGCACACTATGTCGAGTGAGCCGGAGACAGCTGCGAGGAGTGGCCGCGCTGGCCTCCTCCGAGGCTTGCCTTGGATATTCGTCGGCACCTCGGGGTACATGCTCTCCTTGGCAGTTCTCACCTTTGTCCTACCACGCTTCTTGTCGCCCTACGAGTTCGGCGAGTGGCAATTGTTTCAATTCTACGTTCTGTACCTGGGGTACATTACGTTCGGCTACTCAGACGGTCTCCTCCTTCGTCTGGCCGGCAAACCCTGGGGTAACTTGCCACACGGCCAGGTGGGTCCTGGCTTATTATTCCTGGCAGTGGCTGAAGTGGCATCGTTTCTTCTTCTGTCGGCAGTTCTGTGGTTCGTGTTGACGGAGTCCGACTGGCGATGGTTCGCCGCGGCCTGCATAGGAGTCGCCTTCTACGTCCCACGCGTTACTATCACGTTCCTCTTTCAAGCGACAGGGCGGGCGCAAACGGTGATGATTTCGATGCTCGTCGAGCGTGCCGTTCTTCTCGGCGCGGCTGTCGCGTTCTGCCTGCACCCCGGGCTCGGGCTTCCAGTACTGGCTTTAGGCGACATCGTAGGGAAAGCGATAGGGCTGACCTGGTCCCTATTCAAGGCTCGCGATGTAATAAGCCTCTCAACCTTCGACGAGGTGCGCCGCGCCTGGCCTGCGTTCCTCGCAGACTGCCGGTCCGGCATGTTCGTGGTGTTGAGCAACCTCAGCGCTCTTGCTCTGAACGGTGCGGTCCGTCTCACGATCGCTACGACCCTCGGAACGGTAGCCTTCGGGCAGGTCTCGCTAGCACTCCAGTTCTCCACCATCTTCCTCGTCGTGGTCAACGCGGTCTCTGTGGCGCTATTCCCCAACCTGAAAGCCGCTCACGAGTCTCAGTGGCCCGCACACTTCTACGCCATGTCTCGGGTTACGCTGCCGCTCGCGATGGTCTCGCTGTGTCTGGCGCTGCCCATCGGCTGGCTCTTGGATTGTTGGATGCCGGGTTTCGAGCGCGCTGTGACGTTGCTTATCCTTCTCATGCCCGTCGGGTATTTCGAGATCAAAAGCCGCGGAATCTTGTCAGTCTTTATGAAAGCGGTGCGCGCTGAGAAAGCGTTGTTCGTGGCCAACGTCATCTCAGCCGTGGTCGGCGCGTTAGCCTGTTACATCGCTGCTCGCTACCTCGAGAGCCTGACAGTTGCTGCTTGCACACTGGTTGGGGCGCTATGGCTCCGCTCGCTGGTAGTTGAACGCATGTTGCATAAGCGGCTCGGAGTCGGCCCACTGCCGACCTTATTGGAGGCGGCCTGCCTGGGGGCTTACTACATAATGGCCACGGTGTCGACGGCTGCGGGTTTTGCAGGCTTGTGCGTGCTTTCGGCATTGTTCCGCCGCCGCTTGATCGCTCCCGCGGACTACCGGGCATAGCTCCCGCCAACACGCTGGGTTGTGTCGCCGCCCCGATCACGACGCGAGGGGCTGAACGCCTGTTCTGGCTATTCGAACGCCATTACGCGTGGACGAGTTCGCCCATAACGCGGAAGGTGTCGATCACAACGCCCATTGGCGGCAGCGTCTGGCGCTTCATCTCGGCAAACACGTCCGGGCTCCGACGGAACGGGTCGACGATGTCGGCGTCCTCGTCGGTGCGGGGGTGCACGAGGTAATGGCGGTCTGCCGCGGCCGCGGCGACGCGGGCCACGAGCGAACGTCCACGCACACGCTCGATGTCGTCGGGCTGCAGTTCGGCGACGAGGTCGGCGAAGTCGACCAGCGTGAACGTCTTGCGCAACCCCAACGGCGCCTCCTGCACCACCGAGCGGCGGTGCGCGCGCGTCGCGGTCAGCACGAGGTCGGCGTCCTCGACCATGTCCACAGTGAGCTGCCGAGCCCGAAACGCCGTGGAGTCGATTCCTGCCGCGTCGAGAAGCGCCACGGAACCCGGGTCAACCGGCCACCCCGCCAAGGCGCCGGTTCCCGCGCTCGCCACCTCGATGCCCAAGCTTTCCAGCTCGGAGGCCAGACGTAGATGGATGTACGGCGAGCGACACACGTTGCCGGTGCAGACGACGAGAATGCGACCGCCCGGCGACGGAGAGGCATCGCGCTCGCTCCCCTGCCCCACGCCGCGATACAAGGCCAACGACGCGTCGTACTCCTGCCACATCCCGCCGAGACCGGGTGCGTCGGTCGAGAGCTCCAGACCGTGACGCGGCCGCGAAGCCCGGATCGGCAGGTCGGCCCACGGGTCGAACGACTGCTGCGACGGCTCCTGCTCGTCCTCCCGCCTGGGTGGGCGGGAACGCGGCGCGTCGGCGAACGGGTCGAAGTCGTCGCTCACGCGTCTGCTTCTCGATGCTCGCCGCCCTCGCTCTGAGCCGCCGCCATGCGCTCCGGGCAGAGCTCGTGGACGAGCGGCACGACGTCGGCGATCGATTCGCAGATGCGCGTCGGCACGAACGGGTAGCGGTCGACCTGATCGGGCTTCGTCGACCCGGTCAGCACGAGGATACTGCGCAACCCCGCCTCGAGGCCGCTGCGCACGTCCGTGTCGAGACGGTCACCGATCATCACCGTCGACTCCGAGTGCGCGTCGATGCGGTTGAGCGCACTGCGCATCATGAGCGGATTCGGCTTGCCGACGTAGTACGGCTTGACGCCCGTCGCCGCCGTGATGAGCGCCGCAATCGACCCCGTCGCCGGCAACGGCCCCTCCGTGCTCGGGCCCGTGACGTCCGGGTTCGTCGCGATGAACCGCGCGCCACCCTCGATGAGACGGATCGCGCGCGTGATCGCCGTGAACGAATACGTGCGCGTCTCCCCCAGCACGACGTAGTCGGGCTCGCGCTCCGTCATCGTGTAGCCGACGTTGTGGAGCGCCGTCGTCAACCCCGCCTCACCGACGACGTACGCGCTGCCACCGGCGCGCTGATCGGCGAGGAACTGCGCCGTCGCGAGCGCCGACGTCCAGATCGCCTCCTCCGGCACGTCGATGCCCGACGCGAGCAACCGCGCGCGCAGATCGCGTGGCGTGTAGATCGAGTTGTTCGTGAGCACGAGGAAGCGACGCCCCGTCTCCTGCAACGCCTGCAAGAACTCCGCAGCCCCCGGAATGGCGCGTTCCTCGTGCACGAGAACGCCATCCATGTCCGTCAGCCAGCACTCCACTGCGTGGTGGTTGCTCATCCGATCATCCTCACTGTCGTGCCGAATCGTTCAACCCATGATGCGACGAACGGCCGCCGCCACCGTCGCAAGCGCCGGATCGGCCTGCGCCGCCATCCTCGCAAAGACCTCGGGGCCCTGACGGAACGGGTCGAGAATCTCCGCCTCGACGTCCGATCGAGTGCTGTGCCGCTCGACGCTGCCCGCCGTCGACTGGGCGACGAACTCGCGCAGCCCGTGGACGCCCTGGGCTCGGGGCACGGGGGCCACGGTGCAGACGTCGGCGAAGTCGAGCAACGCGAAGATGCGCGACGCCGCCGTCGGCGCCTCTTCGGCGAGGACGCGCCGATGCTCGCGCGATGCCGTCAGCACGAGGTCTGCCTCGCGCACGAGCGCGGGCGTCACCTGACGCGGACGGTAGCGCGCGCCGTCGAGGCCGCGCTCACGCAGGAGAACCTGCGTCCCTGATGACATCCTGTCGATGAGCAACGCGCCCGTCCCGGCGCCCTCGACGCGTACCGGCAGGCCCGCCAGGTCGGCAGCCAGCACACGCTCGAAATACGGTGAGCGACAGACGTTTCCCGTGCACACGCCGAGGATGGTGAAGGTCTCGCGATCATCCCCGGTGGCCAGGCTGTCGACCTCATGGCCCGCCTGCTGAGGGCGAACCGGCGCCGGCCCAGCATCGCGGCTGAGCGAAACGTCCGGGCGGACTCGCGCTGCCTCACGCTCGCGCTTCGCGGCCTGCACCTGCGCGAGCCGTCGCTGATCGGCGCGCGTGCGGAACGTGCCCCACTGCCCGGGCGTGACGGGCTCGACGGCCTCGTCAGCCTGTGCCGGTTCGCCCGACGACGCGGCGTCGCGCGGTTCGCTCACGTCACTCCCCCGTCGTCTCGAGCGCGGCGAGGTCGTAGTCGACGACGACCGCCGCGTGGTCGCTCCACCGCTGATCGTAGGCTGCGGCGCGCCCGATCCACGGTTCGCGGGCGACAGCGGCGAGCGTCGGGCTCGCGAACTGGTAGTCGATGCGCCACCCGGAGTCGTTGTCGAACGCCTTTCCGCGCCACGACCACCACGAGTACGGGCCTGGCACGTCGCCGTGATTGGCGCGCACGACGTCGACCCAGCCGTTCTCGGTGAGCCGCGTCAGGTACGCCTGCTCGTCCTCGAGAAACCCGGCCTTGCCACGGTTTCCCTTCCAGTTCTTGAGGTCGTTCACCGTGTGCGCGACGTTGAAATCGCCCATGACGAGCGCCGGACGATCGACGAGCTGCGCCATCCGCGCCTCGAGCGCGTCGAGGAAGGCGTACTTCGCAGTCTGCTTGTCGGTGCCCGCCTCGCCGGTGTGCACGTAGACGCTCGCGATCGTGACGCTGCGCCCGTCGACGACGACGTCAGCCTCCACCCAGCGGCCGATCTCGTCGAAGCCGTCGATGACGCAGCTCGACGACGCGAGCGCATGCTTCGTCAGGATGGCGACGCCCTCACGGCCCGCAGCGGCCGACTCGGCGTGCGCGAGTTCGTACTCGGCGAGAGCCGAACCGTCGAGTGCGGTCGCGAACTGCTTCGCCGACGCGCGCACCTCCTGCATTGCGACGACGTCCGGCTCCTGCTGCGCCAACCACTCCAGACCCCCGCGACGCCGCGCTGCCCTGATGCCGTTGACGTTCGCCGTGATCACTCGCATGGGCTCATCGTTTCAAGGCCGCATGATCGTGTCGAACCCACCGACCGCAACCGCGCCCAGCCCGAAACCCTGCGTCCTGCGTCCAGGTGCACCCGCGTGCATCTGGACGCGGGGAAGAGGTCAGCTCGCGGGCGTGATCGTCGGGCGGCCGAGGGCGTGGACGGTGAAACCCGCCTCAGCCCACCGCCGACGATCCAACGCATTCCGCCCATCGATGAGCACACGACCCGCGACCTGCTCAGCAACATCGGCCGGGTCGAGATCGCGATACACCTGCCACTCCGTCAACAACAAGACCACCCGCGCCCCCACCAACGCCTCATCAACCGTGTCGACATAACCCGGCCCCGGACGCTGCGCCCGCGCCACAGCCAGTGCCTCCGGATCATGCACCCGCACATCCACACCCAAGGCCACCAAACGCTCAGCCACGTCCAACGCCGGACTATCCCGAATATCGTCCGAATTCGGCTTGAACGCCGCCCCCAACACCGCCACCGGCGCCCCCACGACGTCCTCACCCAGCACGTCACGCACGAGCTCCACCACCCGCGAACGACGACGCACGTTCGTCGCATCCACCGTCCGCAAGAACTCCACCGACTCCGCCAGGCCGAGCTCCTCACCACGCGCCATGAACGCACGAATGTCCTTCGGCAAGCACCCCCCACCGAACCCGACACCCGCACCCAAGAACTTGCGCCCGATGCGCTCGTCATGCCCGATCGCATCCGCGAGCGCGACGACATCACCGCCGCTCGCCTCACACACCTCAGCCATCGCATTGATGAACGAGATCTTCGTCGCGAGGAACGCATTCGCGCTCACCTTGACCAACTCAGCCGTCGCGAAATTCGTCACCAACCGCGGCGTACCCGCCGCCAATGCCCGCGCATACACCTCATCCAGACGCGCGACATTCGCATCCGCGAACTCCCCCTCCACGCCGTACACGAACCGATCCGGCGTCAACGTGTCCTTCACCGCGAATCCCTCACGCAAGAACTCCGGATTCCAGATCAGACGCGCATCCACCCCGTCACACACGCCGGCCTGCAGCACCTCCAGCACGCGCGGCACCGTCCCCACCGGCACCGTCGACTTGCCCACCGCCACCGACCCCGCCTTCATGTGCGGCGCCAACGACGCGAACGCACCGAACACATAATCCGTGTTCGCCGCATACTCCCCCGGCTTCTGCGGCGTCCCCACACACACGAAATGCACATCAGCATCCGCCACATCAGCGATGTCCGTCGACCACCGCAACCGACCCGACGCCTGCGCACTCACCAACAACTCCGGCAACCCCGGCTCGAAGATCGGACTACGCCCCGCTGCCAACGCCTCGATCTTCAACACATCCGTGTCGACACCCACCACGTCGTGACCCAACTCAGCCATGCACGCCGCATGCACCGCACCCAGATAGCCCGTGCCGATGACCGAGATCTTCAAACCCATGCCGCAGATTCTAGGGTGCCGCCCCTGCTGCGACGCTCATTTGCTGCGCGCGGCACCCGTCACTGCGTCGTTGTTCGTCGCGCGTCCACCGGACGGCGCGCTCACGCACTCGTCGGTGTGCTTCGGTATCTCGGGTACGCGTGCGAAACTGCGCCGCACACCGAACGAGCACCCGAGCAACACCGGGTACGTCCCCCTGCGGCATCTCGCGTCACCTGATCGGGTTGCGCGAGATACCGCGGCAGCCACCCTGCGAGCGTCGCCCACGCATCGCGGAGTGCACGATCCAGCTCGTCCGACGTGAACGGCAGCTCGCCACCACTGAACATCGGATGCGCGTCGAGGGCCATCGCGCCGTCACGCACCCACGTGGGGCCGACGACGTCGTCGGCGTCGCAGAACAGCAACCTCTCGGTGGTGGCGCGTTCGATGCCACGGTTGCGGGCGAACGCGGTGCCGGCCTGCCTGGTCGCGTCGACGACGGTGACGGCGAGGTGCGGCGCATGCACGCCGGCGAGCGCTCGCAGGTCGACGTTGCGCCCGTTGTCGACAAGGACGCGGACGATCGGCGGCGCGGCGAGCACGTTCAGCTGCACGGCCTCGCTCGCTCGCCTCACGGACGGGGATGATGACGCTCACCTCGACGTCCGAGGGACGTGTCATCGGCTGCGACCTAACCGAGCTTGACGCCCGTGAAGGCGACGAAGGTGACGATCGCACCGAGCGCGTACAACGCGACGTCCGTGCCCCTCGAACGCACCTTGAGATCGGGCACGACACGCTCGGGGAAGACGGCGCGCATGATCGCCCCCAGCAGCGGACCCACGGCCATGAGGATGCCTCCGACGCGCACATGCCCGCCGAAGACGACGGCGAGGCCCAACGCGACCGGCAGCACGACGACGAGCCACGGGACGCCGACCTTGAAGTGACTCACCGACCCCGAGCCTCGGCCTCACGCTCGGCGGCCTCCACGACGTTCGTCAGCAGCAGCGCACGCGTCATCGGGCCGACGCCGCCGGGGTTCGGCGACATGAATCCGGCGACCTCAGCGACGTCCGGTGCGATGTCACCGGCCACCTTGCCGTCGACGCGGCTGACTCCGACGTCGAGCACTGCGGCACCCTGCTTGACCATGTCCTTCGTGATGAGCCCCGGCACACCGGCGGCGGCGACGATGACGTCCGCGTTCTTCGTGTGAGCTGCGAGATCCTTCGTGCCGGTGTGGCACAGGATGGCCGTCGCGTTCTCGCTGCGACGTGTGAGGATGAGACCGAGCGGGCGCCCCACCGTCAGCCCACGCCCGACGACGACGACCTCCGCGCCGTTCAGCGGCACGTCGTAACGGCGCAGCAGTTCGATGACGCCCATCGGCGTGCACGGCAGCGGCGCCTCCTCGCCGAGCACGAGCTTGCCGAGGTTGACCGGGTGCAGACCGTCGACGTCCTTCTCCGGCTTGACGCGTGAGAGCAGCGCGACCTCGTCGAGACCCGTCGGCTGCTGGATGAGGAAGCCCGTGCAGTTCTCGTCGTCGTTGAGCTCGTCGATGACGGCCTCGACCTCGGCCTGTGTCGCGGTGGCCGGCAGATCCTTGCGGATCGAGGTGATGCCGACCTCCGCGCAGTCCTTGTGCTTGGCGTTGACGTACCACTGCGAGCCTGGGTCATCGCCGACGAGCACCGTGCCGAGGCCCGGCGTGATGCCGCGCGCCTTCAACGCAGCGATGCGCTCACGCAGTTCGCCCTTGATCGTCGCGAGGGTGGCCTTGCCGTCGAGCGTCGTCGCAGTCATGGCCCCAATCCTGCCAGACGCCCCGGGCGCGGTCGGCGCTCACACCGGGGTGTGACGGGACGCTCGTGATCGACCTGGGCTCACGCGTACGGTCGTCGTATGACACGAGCGTGCCGAGCGGAAAGTGGCGTGGCGCGTTCCCGCGCTCGTGGCACTCGTCGTCGGGGTGCTCGTCGTGGCGTTGTTCCTCGTCGTCGACCGCCGTTCGTCAGCCCCGGTCGCCGACGCGCCCTCACCCAGCCTGAGCGGACGCCCCGTGGTGGCCTTCGTCGGCGACAGCTACTCCGCCGGCTCGGAGGCGAGCTCACCGGACAAGCGATGGACCACCGTCCTGAGCGCTGAGCGCGGGTGGAACGAGATCAACGTCGCCGTGCCTGGCATGGGCTACGACGTGGGGCGTCCGACGCAGCACTACGCTTCCCAGGTCGCACGAGCCGCAGCGTCGAAGCCGGGCACGGTCATCATCTCCGGCCGATGGAACGACGTCGCCCGCGGCGTGCCGACGGCGACCATCGTCGAGGGCCTGCGCGAGACGCTCGCGGCGGTGAAGAAGCGTCCCCGAGGCGCGCGTCGTCGTCATCGCACTGATCGGACCGGCGAGTTCTCCCCCACCCGACCTCGTACGGCTGCGCGATGCCGCCGCACCCGTGGTGCGCAGCTCAGGTGCGACGTGGCTGGATCTCGACTTCCCGCTCACCGGTCACCCTGAGTGGATCAGCCCTGACGGCCTGCACCCCAACGACGCGGGCTACAAGCGCCTCGCCGAGCTCACGAACGCGCGTCTGAAGTAGCCCGTCGGCCACCGGAGCGTGCCGCCATGGCTGCCGCCGCAGCGGTGACGACCATGCCGACGACGGTGCGCACACCGACACCTTCGCGCGCCACCGGGTCGAGCAGGTCGATGACGAGCGCCGCGACGAGCTGCCCCATGATGCCCATGAGCCCGAGCACGAGCACGCTGATGTGCTCCGTCGCCCACGCCGACAACCCGATGAACGCGATGCCCAGCGGCGCACCGAGCCACGCCCACCAGGGAGCGTCGTGCGGCCACTGCCACTGCGTGAAGCCGAGGAGCACGCGCGCACCGGCGAACACCACGAGAGCGATCACGCCGACGAGGAAGTTCTGCAGCGTCGTCGCGTACGAACTACCTGCCCGCGCACTGACGCGCCCGTTGAGACCCTGCTGGAACTGCGTCATGACGCCCGCGATGATGACGGCGAGGGCCGGCAGGACCGCGATGCCACCCGGGACGTGCTGGCCGCTCACCGTGATGCCGACCCCGACGACGGCGAACGCTCCGGCGAGCGCGCGAGCGGGGGTGATCGGCGTGCGCCCCTTGGGGCCGGCACCGACGTGATCGGCGAGCAGCCCGCCGAGTGCCCGGCCACCGACGCTCGCGACGATGAAGACCGCTACCCCGAGGATGGCGACCGTGCTCGTCTGCACCGCCACGAACGCACCGCCGAGAACGCCGCCGAGGCACTCCCACCAGCGCAGACGCCCCGCCCGAATCGCGTCGACGAGCCGACCGGCGCCGCGGCGCAGGCTCGGCACGACGAGCGTCAGCACGAGCAGCGCGAGCCCCGAACCGAAGCTCCACACCGCCGCGACGAGCGGCTCGGACAACGGCTCACCGAGCGTCCCGTTGAAGCGCGCCTGCAACGACAGGCACGCCCCACCGAAGAACGCGGCAGTGAGGGCAAGCGCCTCGGAGGAGGCTCTGGCGTCACGCTTCATCGCAGGGCACCGCGACGATGGCAGGTTTGGCCGAAGATGGGGCCGACGTTCAGGCCATCTTGAGCCAAACCCGCCACCTGGGGGTTGTCGATCATAGGTGTCACTCAGTGCGCGAAGTGACGCGTACCGGTGAAGTACAGGGTGACGCCGGCCTTGTTCGCGGCGTCGATGACCTCGGCGTCACGAATGGACCCACCCGGCGCGACAACGGCCTGGACGCCCGCGTCGAGCAGGATCTGCAGGCCGTCGGCGAACGGGAAGAACGCGTCCGACGACGCCACCGAACCACGGGCCCGCTCGGCGCCCGCACGCGTCACGGCGAGGTTGCACGAGTCGACGCGGTTGACCTGGCCCATGCCGATACCGACCGACGCACCGTCCTTGGCGAGCAGAATCGCGTTCGACTTCACGGCGCGCACCGCACGCCACGCGAACTCGAGGTCACGCATCGTGGCCTCGTCCGCGGCCTCGCCGGCGACGAGCTGCCAGCGCTCGGGGTCGTCACCCGTGGTGCGACCGTCCTTGTCCTCGCCCTCTGCGTCGATCATGTCGCGCTCCTGCACGAGCAGACCGCCGCTGATCGGACGCATGTCGAAACCACCCGCAGTGGGCGCGGGCACGGTGACGAGGCGCAGGTTCTTCTTCGCGGTGAGTACCTCCAGGGCGTCGTCGTCGAACGCCGGCGCGACGACGACCTCGGTGAAGATGTCCTTCACCGTCTCGGCCATCGCCTTCGTCACCGGGCGGTTCGTCGCGATGATGCCGCCGAACGCGCTCGTCGAATCGCACTCGTGCGCCTTGCGGTGCACGCGTGCGATGTCGTCGCCGTCAGCCCCGACGGCGATGCCGCACGGG
Organism: Dermacoccus sp. CCH2-D9; assembly: GCF_001556795.1. Taxonomy (NCBI): domain Bacteria; kingdom Bacillati; phylum Actinomycetota; class Actinomycetes; order Micrococcales; family Dermacoccaceae; genus Dermacoccus; species Dermacoccus sp. CCH2-D9. The sequence goes on along the minus strand of NZ_LSJT01000101.1, from coordinate 63,273 downwards.
TTGGCGTGCTTGATGATGGCGACGGTCGGCGCGTCGCCGTGGTCGTACGCCGCACGGTAGGCGGCGTCGGCGTCGACGTAGTTGTTGTACGACATCGCCTTGCCGTGCAGCTGCTCCCCCTGGGCGATGCCGGCCTGACCTTCAGCGGTGTACAACGCCGCGCCCTGGTGCGGGTTCTCGCCGTAGCGCAGGCTCGCGGCCTTCGTGAACGTCGCGCCCATCCATTCGGGGAACTGATCGCCCGTCGCCTCGTCGTCCGAACCTGCGAGGTTCTCCCCCATCCACGTCGCGACGGCGACGTCGTACGACGCGGTGTGGACGAACGCCTCACGTGCGAGCTCGGTGCGCTGCTGCAGCGTGAAGCCGCCACCGTTGACGGCGGTGATGACGTCGTCATAGCGCGACGGGTCGGTGACGATCGCGACGGTGGGGTGGTTCTTCGCGGCCGCGCGCACCATCGTCGGGCCGCCGATGTCGATCTGTTCGACGCACTCGTCGATGCTCGCGCCGGACGCGACGGTCTCGGCGAACGGGTACAGGTTGACGACGACGAGGTCGAACGGTGCGACGCCGAGCTCACGCAGCTGCGCCAGGTGGTCGTCCTTGCGCGAGTCGGCGAGGATGCCCGCGTGCACCTTGGGGTGCAGCGTCTTGACGCGACCCTCGAGGCACTCGGGAAAACCGGTCAGCTCCTCGACGGGCGTCACCGGGATGCCGAGACCGGCGATGAGCTTGCTCGAACCACCGGTCGAGACGATCTCGACGCCGGCGTCGGCCAGGGCGCGTGCCAACTCCTCCAGACCCGTCTTGTCGTACACCGAGACGAGGGCCCGCTTGATGGGGCGCAAACCGTCACTCATTGATCAAAACCGTCCTGCCGTTGATGGACCAACCACGTGCGAACCTGCGGACGACGTCCACAAGCATGTCGCGCTCCTCGACCTTGATGCGTTCGTGGAGCGAGTCTTCGTCGTCATCGGCGCGCACCTCGACGGCGCGCTGCGCGATGATCGGGCCCGTGTCGACGCCGGCGTCGACGACGTGACACGTCGTACCCGTGATCTTGACGCCGTGGGCAAGGGCATCCCGCACACCGTGCGCGCCGGGGAAGCTCGGCAGCAGCGCCGGATGCGTGTTGATGACGGTGTGGCGCGCGAGCGTCGTCGCACCCAAGATCTTCATGAAGCCGGCCGAGACGACGAGGTGCGGCGGCGCATCGGGGTCGTCCGAGTCGTCGTCGAAGCTGCGCTCGATGGCGTCGGCGAGCGCCTCGTCCCAGGCGTCGCGGTCGGCGAAATGGGCGGTGTCGACGACGAACGTCGGGATGCCTGCGAGCATCGCGCGCTCGAGACCGGCGCACTCGCGGTCGGCACCGACGGCGACGATCGTGAACGGCGAGCGCTGACCGCGAGCGGCCGCGTCGGCCTCTGCGTCGATGAGCGCCTGCAGCAGCGAACCGCTGCCGGAGACGAGGACGACGACCTCGAGCGGTCGGGTGTCGGGGCGCAGCTGCGGCGTGGCACTCACGTGCATAACCCTACCGACCGTGCTTGACGAAGCAGCGACTGCGAACCCGGTAATCCTGAGGGGTGGAAAGCTGCACGCGCCCGCTCGTGAGGCACGGCTGCGACCTGCTGTGATGGGCGCAGCATTTCATGCTTCATATCGGCTCGACTCGGCCTATGCCGAGTACGCATCGCACGAGACAGGAGACGACCTCGAGCATGTTCGGAGCAATCGGGCGCGCCGCGATCAGCGCGAACGGCGTCGCTCGAACGACGAACACGCGGCAGGCTCACAGCGGTGACGATGCACCGGGGCCCGATCTACAGGTGCGACCTCGGCCACGGGGAGAAACCCTGGCCCGTCGCCTCGAACAACGCCCGTGACACCCATCTGCGCAGTGCTCTCGTCGTGCGCGTCACGACCTCGACGAAGCCGCCGCTGCCGAGCATCGTCCCGATCGAGCTCAGCGGCGCGAGTCGCGCGGGCCAAGAACTCCTCGGCAGCGTCCTCTGCGACGACATCGAGGTGCTCGACGACGACCACCACGTGCGCCCCGGGAGCGGGTTACCACCGCACATCATGCAGCGCGTCGATGCTGCCCCCACGGTGGCTCTGGCCCTCACGTGACCAGGCGATGATGCCGAGGACGCCACGCGGGGCTCAGTTGAAGAAGAACCTCTCGACCTCGTTGGGGTTCTGGCTGTAGGAGCTCTCGCAGGATTCGCGCGCCTGGTTGGTGTTGGCGCCCCACAGGCACTCTTGATAGCTCTTCGTGCGTTCGTAGTGCACGAGCGGCGCGGCCGTCATGGCGAGCAGGAGAGCCGTGAGCACGAGGCCGACGAGGTTCGGCCCGAACGCACCCGCGACGCCGGCGCGGCGCACGTCGCGCAGGTAGCGGATGCCGTAGAAGAGCGACAACGCCAACGGGATGGCGGCCAGGCCCGACGCGGGCAGCGGCAGCCACGACAGCAGGAACCCGAGCAGCAGATACCGCAGCGACAGGACGTTGTTGCGCAGACCGGGCGGCAGCTGGGGCATCTCACTCACAGCACTCCCAACGATCGAGAACGACGATTTGATCCCGCCGCGCGGGCCACGTGCATCGCGTCACTTCTGGTGGCTCGAACGCCAATGACGCGCCGCCGCCGTCGCGAGCGCGGGCAGCACGAGCAGTAGCGGCGCGACGAGCCACGCCTGCCACGACGGGCCGGCGTACTCGAGCAGCCCCCGCGACACCGAAGCCGTCGAGAACCACCACAGCAGCCACATCGTCACCGTCGTGACGGCGGCGGCGCTCGCCGCGACCGTCAGCTTCGCACGTAGACTCGCGAACCGGGTGAGTGCCCGGCCCGAGGCCCAGCCGATGAAGACGCCGACGCCGATGGGCACGGCGAGCGCCGCCCAGGCCCACGGCCCGACGTGGTCGGGCAGCGCCCCGAGGACGGGGACCATCGGCAGGGTGCCGGGCGTCATCCCGGAGTGGCCGATGCTGACGGCACCCGCCTCGAACGGCGCGCCCGTCGTCCACCCCGCCATGTGGGCGAGAAGGTTGGGCAGGGCCATCACCTGCCCCAGCACGAGCAGGCAGCCGCCAACGACGCCGGGCGCGAGCGCTTGGTGAACCGCCCACACACGCGGCGCATGCCAGGCGATGAGCACGACGAGCAGCAGCAGCGACAGCGCGGCGAACAGGCCGGCGCCGCGCAGGCCCGCAGACAGCGAACGGCGCAACAGCAGCGGGGTGGCCTCGACGACGACCTCGTCGAACGCCGCGAGTTCGGGCGAGTGCTTGCGTTCGTGCCAGGCCGTCCACGCCACGCCGAGCGCGGCCACGAGCGCCGGGCCCACGATGAGCGACCACCAGTGGATGTGGCTGTGGCCGAGCCCCGCGACGATGCCGAGCACCTGTGCCGCGACCACGTATCCCCCGACGTACGCGAGCATGATGGCGCGCAGGTCCGCGGCGCGCAGCCGTTCGTCGGGGAACGCAGCGCGCGCGCCGAAGCAAGCGGCGAGCACGCAACCGAGCGTCAGCAGCAGCGGGCTGAAGACGACCGTGATGCCGTCGACGACGACGTGCCCGCGATGTGCGAGCGCCCACAGGTCGATGGCGACGCCGAGTGTGTCGTTCCACGACGACGTCGACTGTGCATCGAGCGTCCATGCGGCGAAGACCGGGACCATGAGGACGATGAGTGACGCGAGCGCCGCGACGATGCCGTACCCGAAGGCGAGCGGGACGTGCGGGCGCCCGGCCGGTCGCGATTCGTTCGTCGAGCGACCATTCGCCCCGGTGCGCGCCGCATCTCGTTGAGACGGTCCTGTCGAACCTCGTGACGCCGAGTCACGAGACGCTGCGCTCTGTCGCGGCGGGCGGGAGCCGCCACCCACGCCGTCACGGGCACCCGCGCGCGCGGGTGAACTGCCGCCCGCACGCTGCGGGCGCTGCGGTCGAGGGCGTTTGTTCGCCGGAGACGAGGCGGACGAAGAACTGCGGGGGCGACGATCACTCATGGCCCGGCCATCCTCTCAGGCCGCGCTGGGCCGATGCTCGAGGCTCGCCGCAGGAACGACTGATCCCGCCACTTAGAGCAGGTGGCGGGATCAGCGAGAGGCGCGAGCCTCGGCCGCACGGGTCGAAGCCATATGGCGCCGAGAGCGCTCAGACCTGACGGAACGCAAACGTCACTTGGCCTGGATGCGGATGGCCTGCTCGTCGCCGTAACCGCACTTGACGTCGATCGTCTTGATCTTCTTGCCGTTCGGCACCTTGTAGACGACGTCACCCGTCGTCGTGTCGCCCTTGTAGAGGGTGCCGTAGTCGAGACGCTGCCCGTACGAGGCGAAGTCCTCGCGAGCGGACGTGTTGTCGTCGAGCCTCACCTTGAGGCACGTCGCGCCGGCGTTGAGATCCTTGTCGCCGAGGTTCGTCATCGTGATGTTGACGGCGACGAAGTGCTTGCCGTTGCCCGGCTTGTCGAAGTCGTTCTCGGGGGTGATCGGGTCGGCGATCTTGTTGACCTTGGCCGACATCTCCTTCGTCTTGACCTCTTCACCGACCTTGCCGGTCTTGGGGCCCGACGTGTCTCCCGAGTCGCCCGTACCGGTGTCGGAGGACGGGGACTCGCTCGTCGTGGGTGCAGCCGCGCTCGAGCTCTGATCCGGCGTGGAGGCCGGTGACGTGGCACTCGGGGCCGCCGAGGTGGCCTCGCCCGCAGCCGACGACGCGGCCGAGGCCACGGACGGCGCCGCGCTGTTCGCGGCCGACGTGGCCTGGGACGCGCCGCCCTCGACCTGGGTGCAGGCGCTCATGCCCAGCGTCATCGTTCCGGCCAGCAGGGCCAGGCCCATCCTGCGTGCGGTGGTCTTCATCTGGGTGTTCCTTTCGGTGCGTCCGAGCCGCGGCGGGCCCGGGCTGAGAGTGAAGTGGTCAGTGGGCGAGGTCGACGCGGATGGTGCGCTGATCCCCGGCGAAGTCGAGAGAGCATCGCACGTCGACGGACTTGAGCTTCTGGTCCTTCGGCAGCTCGAACGTCACGTCCCCGCTCGCGGTGTCACCCTTGTGCAGGGTGGACGAATCCATCGGCGAACCGTGATCGGCGAACAGTGACGCCGACGCCGCCCCGTTCGTCGTCGTCTTGGCGTTGATGCACATCAACGGGCTGAAGTTGATCGGCGTGCCGCCGACGTTCGTCACCGTCATCGACACGGCCGCCCACTTCTTGCCGGCCCCCGGCTTGAAGACCGCCGAATCGCCGACCGGCACCGGGTCGACGAGCTTGGTCACCTTCACCGACAACTTCGAGGTCTTCGCCTCTGCACCGACCTTCGTGGTGACGAGCCCCCGCTGGCCGGAGCCGAGCAGATCGGACGCCGGCGCGGACGACGCGGCCGCCTCGCTCGACGCGGCACCAGCGGACGTGGCGGGCGCCGACGACGACACGGGCGCGGCAGCAGACGTCGCCGCGCTCGGAGTCTGCGCGGCCGCGTTCGACGACACGGCGGCACTCGGCGGCGCAGACGCGCTCGACGCCGACGACGAACCGTCGACGCTCGTGCACGCACCCACCGACAACGTCACGCCCACAGCTCCGACGAGACCGCACCCCCGCTTCAAGTCCATGACGATCCCTCCCGGGTCGACGGGCTCCCGCCCGCGTGATAATTCATAACTTAACCGTCACTGGGACGCCGCTGCATCATCATTGGTTCCATTCGCGCGCCGATATCTCGCGGCCATGTCGCCGGCAACTCGGCGACACGACGAACGCCCCCGCACCAGCGCGAGCCGATGCGGGGGCGTTCGTCGAGATCACCGAAGCGACGTTCGGTGCATCCGCCTCACTTGCTGAGGTTGTTCATGATCTCCGTCATGAGAGCGGCCGTCTCGGACGGCGTCTTGCCGACCTTGACGCCGGCGGCCTCGAGGGCCTCCTTCTTCGCGGCAGCCGTGCCCGCGGAGCCGGACACGATGGCGCCGGCGTGGCCCATCGTCTTGCCCTCGGGGGCGGTGAAGCCCGCGACGTAACCGACGACCGGCTTCGTCACGTTCTCCTTGATGTACGCCGCAGCGCGCTCCTCGGCGTCGCCGCCGATCTCACCGATCATGACGATCGCGTCGGTGTCGGGGTCGTTCTGGAACGCCTCGAGCGCGTCGATGTGCGTCGTGCCGATGACCGGGTCGCCGCCGATGCCGATGGCCGTCGAGAAACCGAAGTCACGCAGTTCGTACATCATCTGGTACGTCAGCGTGCCCGACTTCGAGACGAGGCCGATGCGGCCCTTGCCGGCGATGTTCGCCGGGATGATGCCGGCGTTCGACTCGCCGGGGCTGATGATGCCCGGGCAGTTCGGGCCGAGCAGGCGCGTCTTCGAACCCTTGCTCAAGTTGTAGAACTCGGCCGAGTCCCTCACCGGGATGCCCTCGGTGATGACGACCGCCAGCGGCATCTCGGCCTCGATGGCCTCGACCGCGGCGCTCTTGGCGAAGGGCGGCGGCACGAAGATCACGGAGACGTTGGCGCCCGTCTCGGCCATGGCGTCCTTGACGGAGCCGAAGACCGGAACCTGCTTGGTCTCGCCGTTGACGTCGAAGTCAACCGTCTGGCCGGCCTTCTTCGGGTTGACGCCACCGACGACGTTCGTGCCCGAGGCGAGCATGCGCGCCGTGTGCTTCATGCCCTCGGAGCCGGTCATGCCCTGAACGATGACCTTGGAGTCAGCGTTGAGAAAAATCGACATGGAAGTCAGATCCCTTTCAGTTGGCCGCGGCCAGCTCGGCAGCCTTGCGGGCTGCGCCGTCCATGGTGTCCACGACCGTCACGAGCGGGTGGTTGAAGTCGGAGAGGATCGCACGGCCCTCTTCGACGTTGTTGCCGTCGAGGCGCACGACGAGCGGCTTCGTCGCCGCGTCGCCGAGCTTCTTCAGGGCGCCGACGATGCCGTTGGCGACGGCGTCGCACGCCGTGATGCCACCGAAGACGTTGACGAAGACGCTCTTGACCTGCTCGTCGTTCAGGATGACGTCGAGACCGTTGGCCATGACCTCCGCCGAGGCGCCGCCACCGATGTCGAGGAAGTTGGCGGGCTTGGCCTTGCCGCCGGTGAAGTCCTCACCGGCGTAGGCGACGACGTCGAGCGTGCTCATGACGAGGCCGGCACCGTTGCCGATGATGCCGACGTTGCCGTCGAGCTTCACGTAGTTGAGGTCGAGCGCCTTGGCCTTGGCCTCCAGCGGGTCGGCCGCGGCCTTGTCCTCGAGAGCCTCGTGGTCGGGGTGACGGAAGCCGGCGTTCTCGTCGAGCGTCACCTTGCCGTCGAGCGCAATGATGTCGCCATCCTCGGTCTTGACGAGCGGGTTCACCTCGACCAGCGTCGCGTCCTCGTCGCGGTAGGTCTCCCACAGCTTGACGAGCACGGGAGCGACCTTCGCGGCCGTCTCGTCGTCGAACCCGGCGGCCTTGACGATCTCGTCAGCCTTCGCGCCGTCGATGCCGACGTTCGGGTCGACCTCGATGCGCGCGAGTGCCTCGGGACGCTCGACGGCGAGCTGCTCGATCTCGACGCCGCCCTCCTTCGAGCACATCGCGAGGTAGCTGCGGTTCGCTCGGTCGAGCAGGATCGAGAAGTAGTACTCCTCGGCGATCTTGGCGCCCTGGGCGATCATCACGGTGCCCACGGTGTGGCCCTTGATGTCCATGCCCAGGATGTCCTTGGCGTACTGCTCGGCCTCGTCAGCCGACTTGGCTACCTTGACGCCGCCGGCCTTGCCGCGACCACCGGTCTTGACCTGGGCCTTGACGACGGTGACACCGCCCGACTTCGCACCGATCTGCTCGGCGGCTGCCTTGGCTTCTTCCGGGGTGGTGGCCGTCTGGCCGGCCAGCACCGGAACGCCGTGCGCCTCGAACATGTCGCGCGCCTGGTACTCGAAGAGATCCACGCGAATCCATCCTCATCGTTGAAAGGAGTGTTCCTCTTGTGACTTTAACGCGCTTTGCCGTGCGGGGGTAACCAGGGGTTCGCGCCGGTGCTCTTAGGCGTGTGCGGACGCCGCGTCCCCGACGTTCTCGCGCACCCACGCGACGACCTCGTGCGTCGGCGCACCGGGCGTGAAGATGCGCGCGACACCCATGTCGAGCAGCGGCTTGATGTCGCCCTCGGGGATGATTCCGCCACCGAAGACGACGACGTCGTCGATGCCCTGCTCGCGCAGCAACGTCATCAGGCGCTCGAACTGCGTCATGTGCGAACCGGACAGGATCGACAGGCCGATCGCGTCGGCGTCCTCCTGCACCGCAGCCGTGACGATCTGCTCCGGCGTCTGGTGCAGGCCCGTGTAGATGACCTCCATGCCGGCGTCGCGCAACGCCCGCGCGATGACCTTCGCACCACGGTCGTGGCCGTCGAGGCCCGGCTTCGCGACGACGACGCGGAGTCGATCGGAGCCGTTCGTGGCGGCATTCGTAGGGGTGGCGTTCGTGGCAGGCGCGTGCTGGACCATGACTCAATCCTCTCGGGCGGTTACTCGCACTGTAACGCCCGCCACAACCTCCGCTCAGTTGATGATCCTCAACTCATGCGTGTCACAGCTTCGTGACGGGCGCGTAGCGCAGGAGCAGGCGCTTGGGTGGGCCGTCGCCGAAGTCGATGTGAGCCATCGCTCGGTCGCCCTGACCCTCGACGCGCACGACGGTGCCGAGGCCGAAGCTGTCGTGCGTCACCTTGTCGCCGGCGTCGAGGTTCGGGATCTCGCGCATGCCGCGGCCGACGGCGGAGTTCTTCGTGGTCGAGAACGAACCGGCCCCGGAGCTGCGACCGCTCGACGACATCCGCGCCACCGGCGCGGAGCCGCGCCCGATGACGGGGCCGTCATCGTCGTGCCTGCTGCCACCCGAGCCGTAGGGCGAACCGCCCCCGCTGCCGAACGCGGCGTACCCGCGCGGCTGGGACGACGCGAACGCCGTGGCCTCGCGCTCCCAGTGGACGAACTCCTCCGGGATCTCGCCGAGGAAGCGCGACGGCGGGTTGTACTGCGGCGCACCCCACGCGCTGCGCACGGCAGCGCGTGACAGGTGCAGGCGCTCGCGCGCCCGGGTGATGCCGACGTAGGCGAGGCGCCGCTCCTCCTCGAGCTCCTTCGTGTCGCCGAGAGCGCGCATGTGTGGGAACGTGCCGTCCTCCATGCCGGTGAGGAATACGACCGGAAACTCGAGGCCCTTCGCGGTGTGCAACGTCATGAGGGTGACGACGCCCTGATCTTCGGCGTCCTTCGGTATCTCGTCCGCGTCGGCCACGAGGGAGACCTGCTCGAGGAAGTCCTCGAGCGTCGCGCCCGGGTAGTTGTCGTCGAACTCGTTGGCGACGGCGACGAGCTCGGCGAGGTTCTCGATGCGCGTCTCGTCCTGAGGATCCTTGCTCGTGCGCAGCTCCTTCAGATACCCCGTGCGCTCGAGGATCGCCTCGATGAGGGGGCCGACGCCGCTACCGGACTCGCGCGTCTGCCGCAGGCTCTCGAGGATCTCGGTGAAGCCCTTGACGGCGCTCACCGACCGCGTCGCGATGCCCGGTGCCTCGTCGGCCCGCGCGAGCGCCTCGATGAACGTGATGCGCTCCCGCTCCGCGAGCGCGCCGAGGCATGCCTCGGCGCGGTCACCGATGCCGCGCTTCGGCGTGTTGAGGATGCGGCGCAGGTTGACGGTGTCGGCCGGGTTCGAGATGACGCGCAGGTACGCGAGCGCGTCCTTGATCTCCTTGCGCTCGTAGAACCGCGTGCCACCGACGACCTTGTACGGCAGGCCGACGCGGACGAACACCTCTTCGAGCGCGCGCGATTGCGCGTTCGTCCGGTAGAACACCGCGACGTCCTTGGGCTTGACGCCGTGATCGTCGCCGAGCTTGTCGATCGTGCGCGCGACGAACGCGGCCTCGTCATGCTCGGAATCGGCGACGTACCCGACGATCTTCTCGCCGTCGCCCTGATCGGACCACAGGTTCTTCTTGCGACGCTCCGGGTTGCGCTCGATGACGGAGTTCGCCGCGCCGAGGATGTTCTGCGTCGAACGGTAGTTCTGCTCGAGCAGGATCGTCGTCGCGTTCGGGTAGTCCTCCTCGAACTCGACGATGTTGCGGATCGTCGCCCCACGGAAGGCGTAGATCGACTGATCGGCGTCACCGACGACGCACAGGTCGGCCATGGGTACCGCGCTCGTGGCGCGCGAATCGCCCTCGGCGTCCTGGCTCGCCATGCCGCCCGAGGCGTGCTCCCCGCCGGCGAGCTCGCGCACGAGGACGTACTGCGCGTGGTTCGTGTCCTGGTATTCGTCGACGAGGATGTGCCGGAAGCGGCGCCGGTAGTGCTCGGCCACCTGCGGGAACGCCTGCAGGATGGTGACGGTCGTCATGATGATGTCGTCGAAGTCAAGCGCGTTCGCCTGCCGCAGGCGCTGCTGGTAGAGACGGTAGGCCTCGGCGACCTTGCGCTCCTGATCCGTCTCGGCGCGCTTCGCGGCCTCCTCGGCGTCGATCAGCTCGTTCTTCAGGTTGCTCACCTGGAAACTGAACGACTTCGGCGGGTAGCGCTTCGGATCGAGGTCGAGATCGCGCGTCACCATCGCCATGAGGCGCTGACTGTCGGCCGCGTCGTAGATCGAGAACGTCGAGCGCAACCCCACATGCTTGGCTTCACGGCGCAGGATGCGCACGCACGCGGAGTGGAACGTGCTCACCCACATCGCGTTCGCCGCACCCCCGACGAGCTGCTCCACGCGCTCACGCATCTCGGCGGCCGCCTTGTTCGTGAAGGTGATCGCGAGGATCTGGCCGGGCTGCGCGCCACGCGCCGCCATCAGGTAGGCGATGCGATGCGTCAGCACGCGCGTCTTGCCCGAACCGGCGCCCGCGACGATGAGCAACGGCGTCCCGAAGTGCTCGACGGCCTGCGCCTGCTGCGGGTTCATGCCCTCGAGCAGGCTCGCAGGATCGGCCTCGAAACGTCGCGTGCCGCGCCCCGAATCGGGGCTACCCCAGTGCGATCCGCGACCCAGCATCGGCGCGTCGTCGCCCCATGTGCCGGCGTCGGCGGGGGCCTCGTCGGGCGGCGGTTCCTGCAGGGCCCACAACGGGATGCCGGACGCGTCGACCGCCCCCGGATCGACCGCGGCGGCCCCGGGAGCCTCCGTGCTCGGGGTACGCGACGGCGACGCGCCGGTACCGCTCCTGGAGGAGGGACGGGAGGCGTCGGCAGCGGTCAGCGGAAGGTCGTCGAAGAGGCCACTCATGATGAGGCCAGTCTAGGAGTGAGAAGCGACAACCGCTCAGTCGACGAGCGCGGCGGCCGCGCGGCCGAGGACGGCTGCGGGCATCGGGCTCGAGGCGGCAGGGGCGGGCGGCATCGTCGCCTACCCTTGGGGCGTGGATGTTCAGGCGATTCTCGATGCGATTCCGGCCCCGGCCGTCTACGTTCTGACCGGTCTCATCATCCTGCTCGAGAGCGTCGGCATCCCCCTGCCCGGCGAGATCATGCTCGTCACCGCGTCGCTGTTCGCCTCAGGGCCGCACCCGCACGTCAGCATCCACCTCGTCGCACTGGCCGCCATCCTCGGCGCCGTCATCGGCGACTCGATCGGCTACTACGTCGGTCGACACTTCGGTGAGCGCCTGTTCGCGTGGCTCGGCACACGCTTCCCCCATCACGTCAACGACGAGACGATCGGGTACGCCAAGCACGCCTTCCACACCCACGGCATCTGGGCGGTGTTCTTCGGACGCTTCGTCGCGCTGCTGCGCATCTTCGCCGGCCCGCTCGCCGGCTCGCTGCACATGAAGTATGCGCGCTTCCTGGCCGCCAACGTGCTCGGCGCCATCTGCTGGGCCGGCGGCACCGCCTACGGCGTCCACTTCCTCGGCAAGATCGCCGAGAAGTGGATGAAGAACTTCTCCTACATCGGGCTCGGCGCCGCCGTCGTCCTCGGCATCGTGTTGACGACGGTCGCCCGCAAGCGCATCAGCGCCAACGTCGCCGAGTACGCCGAACGCAAGCGCGCCGCCGGTGAAGAGATCAACCCCGCCGATCCGCGCGCGGTGAGCTGACGGACGCTCACCCGAGCATGGCTGGAGCGACGAACGCCTACCCTTGTGGCATGTCCACGCTCAACGAAATCCTCCTGCTCGTCCACCTGCTCGGCATGGCCGCCATCGTCGGTGGCTTCCTCGCTGTCCTCAAGGCGCCGCGCGCCATCCCCGCGATGGTGTGGGGCGCGCGCCTGCAGCTGCTCAGCGGGCTCGCGATGGTCGGCGTCGCCGAGTCGCAGCACTGGTCGCTCGACCACACGTGGGTCGCGGTGAAGCTCGTCATCGCCCTCATCGTCGCAGGTCTGCTCGAAGTCTCCTCGTCGAAGGAGAAGAAGGGCGACAGCGCCGCGCCGCTCGTCCAGGCCGCCGCTGCGCTCGCCGTCATCAACGTCATCGTCGCGATCTTCTGGCACTGACCGACCACCCCGCATGACGAGCGGGTGCGACGACGCATGAGGCGTCGACGCACCCGCTTCGTCGTCGGTGGCCACGCCCCGTCGACGCATCCGGTCGCCGGGCTCGGCTCGTGGGTGGCTCGGCGTCAACCTGAGGAGCCGAGCACCTGCCGCACCGATTCGAGCGCCCAGGGAGCCATGCCGCCGCTCGGGTAGCCGTCGGAGGTGGGGTCGACCACGTCGGCCGCCGCGAACCACGCCGCGTGCTGCGTCGAGCCCCCGACGTCGTGGACGGTGGGTTCGCTGGGCTCGTCGCAGCGGGCCGAGTAGATGAGGCGGACGGCGTGGAAGTCCTCGACCATCCCCTCCCTGCCATCGCCGACGCGGTGCGAGGACGAGACGTCCCACAACCGCGCGTCGCTGATGCGCTGCCCGGCCTCCTCCCAGACCTCGCGCGCGGCGGCCGCCTCGGGCGCCTCGCCGGCCTCGACCCCGCCCCCGGGCAGGATCCACAGCCCCGGACGCCCCGTCTCGCGCGACAGCTGCGTCAGCAGCACGCCCCTCTCGCTCGTCACGACCGCGTACGCAGCCAGGCGTTGGCGCACCAGATCGACCGGGCCGGCGGCGCGCGCGACACCCGCGAGGCGATGATGAGCCGCATGCATGCGCGCGACCTCGAACGTCAGCTCGACGCCGTCATGCACGAGTGTCGCCGTGCGTAGGGCGACCGGTTTGAACCCCGCGTCGCGCACCTGACGCCGCGGCGCGATGCCCTGCGCCAACCGGGCACGCAGCACCTCGCGACCGTCCTCCAGACCCCGCACGAAGATCGGGATGTCGGGGACGCCGTCGCCCTTCATCGCGCCGCTCGCAGTGCCGCGGCCCGTGCGTACTCGGCCTCGGCGAGACGGACGACCTGATCCCACGTCTGCGCCGGGCGATGCGTGCGGTTGTACTCGGCCATCGTCCGGCGCAGGTCGGTGTCGAGAGCGAGGCGGATGATGGCCTGCGCGAGGTCGTCGTCATCGCCCGCGAGCAGCCCGTTGACGCCCGAGGTGACAAACTCCGAGACGCCGCTCGTCGACGGCGCGACGACGGGCAGCCCTGACGAGCGCGCCTCGAGCGCCGCGATGCCGAACGACTCGAGCCGCGCCGGCGCGACGTACAGGTCTGAGGCGCGGTAGCGGTCGTGCAGTTGCGCGCGCGTCATGCGTCCTGGCAAGGAGACCCACTCGTGGGCGTCGGCGAGGTCGACGGCGCGCACGAGCTTCGGGCGCAGGTCGCCCTCCCCCGCGATCTCGAGCCGGACGTTCGGTGCCTCGCGGTGCACCGCCTTCATCACCGAGAAGAACTCGAGCGGACGCTTGCGCGTGGCCAGCCGCATCGCCGAGATGACACGCACCTCGTCGCCCGTGCGCGGCTCGCCGGGCGTCCACGCGTCGGCGTCGATGCCGTTCGGCAGCACGACGACCTCGTGGCCGCGGCCGGCCATGTCGCGGATCGGGCGCGCCGCGACCTGCGAGACCGCCGACAACGCAGCGCCGCCCTTGGCCCAGCGGCGTACGAAACCGAGCGGCTTGAGCAGCGGACCGGCCCACGCCATGACGGAGTGCCACGTCACCGCCGTCGGCAGGCCCAGATCGAGGGCGAGGCGGACGGCGTCGAAGGAGAACACGCTGATGACGCCGATGTGCGCGTGGACGACGTCGAAACCGCCGTTCGACAGCGCCAGGCGAAGCTGCGAGACGGCCATCGGATTGAGCGCGACATCGTGCGGCAACCCGAGCGAAAACCGATGCACCGGGATGCCGTCGACGATCTCGAGGCCGCTGTGCTGCTCACGGTGAGCCGGGGTGACGGTGTACGCAACGACCTCGTGCCCCTGCGCCACCAGGCGCTGCGCGAGGTCGTGCACCTGCACCTCGATGCCGCCCAGACGCGGCAGATAGCAGTCGGACACGAGGGCGATCTTCACGGCACGAGTCTTTCATGCGAGAGGATGAAGACGATGATCACCACCCCAGACGGCCAGCCGCGACGCACCCTCGTCGCATTCCATGCCCACCCCGACGACGAGGCGCTGCTCACCTCCGGCACCATGGCGAAGGCCGCGGCGCAGGGGCATCACGTCGTCCTCGTCGTGGCGACGGACGGCGCGCTCGGCCTCGCCGGGTCGGAATACGGCACGGCTGACGAGCTCGCGGCGCGACGTTGGGACGAAGTATCGGCCAGCGCCCGCGGGCTCGGCGTCGCCCGGCTCGAGACGCTCGGCTACGCCGATTCGGGCATGGGCCCGCAGGTGTTTCCCGACCCGCCGGGCAAGCGGCGCTTCGTCACGGTGCCCGTCGAGGAAGCAGCCGAGGCGCTCGCCGTCATCCTGCGCGAGGAGGACGCCGACGTCCTGCTCACCTACGACGCGGCCGGCGGCTACGGACACCGCGACCACGTGCGCGTCCATGAGGTCGGCGCGCGCGCGGCTGAGCTGGCGGGCACGCCGCGCGTACTCGAGGCGACGGTGCCCCGCGACCTGCTCGTGCGCGCGCTGCACCTCGTGGCGCGTTTCTACCGTTTCCCCGACGACTTCGACATGGCCGGCTTCGAACGCGCCTACTCGGCCCGCAAGGACATCACTCATCGCGTCAACGTCCTCCGTCAAGCGGGCGCGAAGCGAGCGTCGATGGCGGCGCACGCGTCACAGGCGAGTGCTGACGGTGACGCCGACCGCACCCTCGCCGCGTTCCTGCGCATCCCGCGGCCGCTGTACGACATCGTCTTCGGACGCGAATGGTTCCGCGACCCCGCCCACGTCGGCCCCGTCAGCCACGACATCTTCGCGGGGCTGACCGAGCACGAGGACCGCGCCGAGTGAGTTCGCCCTCGTCGTCCCGTCAGCCCGGGAGCACCTCGCCTGACGCCTCGTCCGGCCATGGATCCCGTTCCGAGGATTCACCTCTGTCGCCCGCGATGCCGCGTCCCAACGCGTGGCAGAGCGCGCAGGCCGTCATCGGCATCGGCCTGGCCGCGGCGATCCTGTACTGGGGCGTGCCGTGGTTCGGCGAGACGACATGGCCCGAGATCGGGCGGCATCTGCAACTGCTCGGGTGGGTGAGCAGCCTCGAACTGTTCGCGCTCGTCGCGTTCGGGCTGTGGCTCTACACCTTCGCGCTGACCGGCTCCATACCCGGGCTGGGGCACGTCAAGGCGCTCATCGTCAACGTCGCGGGGTCCGCGGCCGGCAACCTCCTGCCCGGCGGTGGCGCGGCCGGCGTCGCCGCGACCTACCTGATGCTGCGCTCCTGGGGGTTTCAGGCCGCAGCGATCTCGACGTCGGTCATCGTCACCGGCGTGTGGAACCTCGTGGCGCGCCTCGCGATGCCGCTGCTCGGCGTCGCGCTGCTCAGCTCGACGGACGCCCTGCCGAAGGGAGTGCGTCGCGGCGCGCTGACCGGCGGAATCGTCGGGCTCGTCATCATCGCCGCGTTCGTCGGTGTGCTGCTCTCCCCCGGTCTGACGCAGCGGTTCGGCGCGTGGCTCGATCGCCGCGTCGGTGGACGTGTGCGACGTCGCCGGCCCGGTTTCGAGATCGAGGCCACGCTCGTCGATCAACGACGCCGTCTGGCGGGCGTGACGGCGCACGGGTGGGCGCCGATGACGGTGGGCGTCGTCGGGTACCTCGCCGTCTATTTCGTGCTGTTCTGGCGGACGATGGAGGCGGTCGGCGTCGACATGCCCCTGAGCAAGTTGTTCGCGGCATACGCCGTCGGGCGCCTGCTGACGACCGTCGGCGTGACGCCAGGCGGCCTCGGCGTGACGGAGGCCGGCACCCTCGCCGTCCTCGTCGCATGGGGCGCTGACAAACCCGCCGCAGCTGCGGGCGTCCTCGTCTTCGCCTTGTTCACACACCTGCTCGAGGTGCCTCTTGGCGCACTGGGCTGGCTGGCGTGGTGGCTCATGCCGAAGCAAGCCGTCCTCGATGCCGCGACGTCGCCCAGGTCGTCATCGCCGACCTGATATGACCAAGAATCGCGAATGTGGACAGGATTCGCGGTTGCGTCAGGGCCCCACCCCACCTGCGATTCTCGACCTCATTCGCGAATCTCGTCGGCCTTCACGGCTGAGGTACACCCGACGTGGCGGGGTCAGTTCTTCTTCGTCAGACGTGCGACCTGGCGGGCGCGGGCTTCGTCGGCGAGGTGGTCGTCGATCTCGCCCGGCTCGAACGGACGGCCCGTCGCGCGCTCGGCGGCGACGGCGATGAGGAAGTCCGCGAGCTTCGGGTTCGACGGCAGGATCGGGCCGTGCAGATACGACCCGATGACGTTGCGCGTGCGCGCGCCCTCCTTGCCGTCCTCGCCGTTGTTGCCAAAACCGGAACGCACGTCACCGAACGCACGCTGGCCGTCGCCGAGCACCGTCGAACCCGAGTGATTCTCGTACCCGACGACGTCGCCGAACTCGGTCGACAGCACGACGGGCCCGATCATGCGCTTCGCGTTGCCCTGCGTCGTGACGTCGAGGATGCCGAGACCGGGCAGCGTTTCGCCCTCGACGGTGCGGAACGCCTTGCCGAACAACTGGTACATGCCGCAGATCATGAGCATCGGGACGCCGTCCTCAGCCATGCTGACGAGGCGCGGGCCGATGCGTTCGAGATCGGCCTCGACACGCGCCTGCCCCGAATCCTGGCCGCCACCGCCAACGACGAGGTGGATGCCGTCGGGCAGTTCGTCGCCGGGGTTGTGGCTCACGACGTTCGGTTCGTAACCGTGCCAGCGCAGGCGTGCCTCGAGGCAGCGCGTGTTGCCGAGGTCGCCGTAGATCGACATCTCCCGCGGGTACAGGTGCACGAGCGTGACGCGGCCCTTGCTCGGGCCACTCGGATCGCCCAGTGTCGTCGGGACGACATCCATCGCCGCCGGGTCCTCGTTGACCCGCGCCTGTACCTCACCCGACGTCGACGAGTCGGCTCGCACAGCATCCGTCGGCACCCCGCCCATCGCCGCGGGGTCGTCGTCGATCCGAGGGGCAGCCGTCGGCTGGGGGTTCGTCTGCTCGCTCATTCGGCGGCGTCCTCTCCGAAGTCGGGCAGGTCGTAGCGCTCGGCGAGCGTGCGACGCAGCGTCATCATGGCGGTGTACGTGCAGAAGATGCGCTTCGGTTCGTCGGCGTGCTCGGCGAGGAACCGATCAAGAGCGGCGTGCAGGTCGGGTTCGACCGCGCGCACCTCGACGCCGTCATAGGCGAGCCGCAGGGCCATGTCATAGGCGCGCACCCCACTCGTCAGTTCGACGCCGCGCTCGCGCAGCGACGCGAAGTTGACGTCGTAGAGCCATGAGACGTCGCGTCCGTCGGCGTAGTTGTCGTTGATCGCGACCATGCTCGCGACCGGCCGGCCCCCGTACGTCGACAGCGCGACGGTGAATCCGGCCGGGTTCTTGACGAGCACGAGCTCGAGTTCGGTGCCGTCGGCGTCGATCACCTCTCCGCGCCCGAACGGCGGCTGCACGGCTTCGAGTGCCGTCACCGCCGTCTCACCGCGGAACGCGTGGCCGAGCAGGCGGCGCGCCATCGACGTCGCCGCGGTCGCGTTGATCATCGCGGCCAGACCGTGCTGACGCATCTGCATAGGCCCCACGTTGCCGCTGCCGTCGGCACGGTCGGCGAACGTCACGAGGAAGCGACGTTCGTCGAGCGGCTTGAGCAGACCGTCACCCGGGCCGACGAGCGGCGCGACGAAGTCGTCGTCGCTGCGCACGTCCTGCTCCATGAGCTCGCCGAGGCGGTCGGCGATCGTCTCGTCGACACCGAAGTACGACACCTCGACGCCATCGGCCAGGCGCCCCGCGATGCGCGCGACGAACGAGTCGTCGCGGTTGAGGACGACGCCCTGCGTGGTCTGTTCCGCCAGCTGTGCGAGCAGTTTCGCCGTGTAGTCGATCTCGGCGAATCGGTCGAGCTGGTCGCGTGCGACGTTGAGTAGCAGCGCATGCGTGGGCTTGACGACCTTCGCGAAGTGCAGCGAGTGCGCCTCGTCCAGCTCGAGCACCGCGATGTCGGCGTCGAGACCACCCTTGAGGGAGATCTCTCCGAGCACCGACGAGATGACGCCACGCGTGAAGTTCGAGCCCGTCGGGTTCGTGAACACGCGCAGACCATGCGCGCGCAGCAGCGCGACGAGCATCTTCGTCGTCGTCGTCTTGCCGTTCGTGCCGGTGACGACGACGATGCCCTGCGGCAGTCCCGCGAGCGCCTGGGAGAGGAAACGCGGATCGATCTTCTCGACGACGAGACCGGGCAGGGCGCTTCCGCCCCCACGCAGCCTCGTCGCGATTCGCGCGGACTTGCCCGCGAGCACGGCAGCAGCAGTTCTCAACACCCGGCCAGCCTAGTGCGTGGTCCGCGCGACCTCCCGGACGGCACGCGCGGCGGAGGCGACGATCATCGTGACGCCCAGCGGGACGGCGACGAGTTCGAGCACAGCCGCGCCCACCCACCACGCACCGAAAGCGTTGACGTCCGTGCCCCACCCGAGGAACGTGACGACGACCCACGCGGCGCCCGCAGCCGCCGCGAGCACGTCGTGGGGCGCCGGGCGGGGCCAGGCACCCAACGTGCCACCCGAGGCCGGCCGGCTGACGGTGGCGCCACCGGGGTGCGCTGGGGTGCGGCGCTCCCCGCGCTGTCCAAGGCGGACGCCGGCGTCTTCCTCAGCATCGACACCTTCGTCAGGGATCGCCAGGTCGCCCAAGAACGGGTGCGGCCCACCCCCACCGCCTCGAGGCGCCAGCAGCAGATGCGCAACGCCCAGCCAGGCCGCGACGACGGCGATCGCGGCGACGACGTCGCCCAGCGCGTGCCAGTACGCCGCAATGACGCCGAGACACCCCAGCGTTCCCCAGGCTCCGGCGCCGACGAGCGCCGCACGCCGCCATCGCGGGGGCGTGAGGAGGACGACGGCGGCAGCGCTCGTCAGCGCGAGCGTGGCGTGCCCACTGGGCAGCGTCGCGACCTCAGGCGTGAGCGCCCGGGCGAGCAGCAACTTGGCCGCCTGCGTGCTCAGATTGGCGCCGGCGATGACGAGCAGAGCGGCGGCGGCGCGCGGGGGCGTCACGGCCCATGCGCCGCCGCGGCGCAGCAGCGAAACCGGGAGCGCCACGACCGCCACGACAGCGACCACGAGCGCCCCGCGCGGTACCCACCCGACGCAGGCCGCGATCGTCTCGAACGTGCGGCCCGTACCACTCAACGCGTGCATGCCGTCCCGGGCCCTGCTGACCCCGCCCGGGAGATCACGCGCCATCGCCACGATGCCGACCACGACGGCTGCGAGCAGCATCATGAACGCGGCCGGCACGAAGCGCCGACCCCACGACCGCACCGCGTCGCGCGTCACACGGGCCACCATGGTCTGCTCGAGACCTCAGCCGACGGCGTCGTCGGCGGCGGCGCTGATCCACGCCAGCGTGAGCGCCGCCGTCACGGCGATGCTCACCAGGGAGACGAACGCCAGGACGAGCGAGACGTCGTGATCGAGCGGACGCACCCCGAGCGCGACGAAGATGAGGCCGACGCCGATGCTGCCCGCCAGGCTGAGCACGGGTCGCACCGCGTACGACGTGTCGCGCGGATGACGGCCGTGCTGGACGCGCTGCACGACGCCCAGCGCGATCGCTGCGAGGAACGTGGTCAGCAGAAAGGCCGCGATGACGTCGGCGGGCCGGTGCCAGTGTCCGACGAGCGTGCCCGCGCCGACGAACGTCACCCCGAAGCCGGCGAACGGCAGCAGCCATCGCCTGGCGCCCACGGGCGCGACGATGAGGGCAGCCGTGGCGATGCTCATCGCTACCGTCGAGTGCCCACTTGGCAACGAGTTCGACCACCAGTGTGGTTGCGTGGGCCAATAGGCCTTGAACAGCTGCGTCGTCACGTTCGCCACAGAGACGACGCAGACGGCCGCCGCCGCGAGAGCGAAACGGCGTCGCACGAGTGCGATCACGACGAACGCGAGCAGGAACGCGCCTGTGCTCGCGATCGTGATGTACGTCAGGGGGTCGACGATGTGCGCCCAGGCTCGCGCGCTGGAACCGGTGCTCAGGCGCGCGCGTTCGTCCCACATCTGGCCGCGTGCCGTTCGCGTGAACACCCACAGCACCAGAAGGAACCCGGTGAGCGATACGAGCGCCATGGTCGTCACCGAGCAGACGAGACGGCGCACGGACTCCGGGATGTCGCCGGCCGGCTCGGCGTCGTCGCCAGCCCGTGTCGCGCCCACGAGGTCATCGGCGCTCATCGCGCACCACCGCCGGGGCGTGCCGACCCGACGGGCCGATCGTCCTGACCGCGTCGAGGACCACCGGGATGCGACGACGGCGCAACCGTGCGGGCTGCGCCGTCGTCGTGCGTGAGCTCAGGAGGCATCATGCCGTCACCTTCGAACTCACTCCCACTCGATGGTGCCCGGCGGCTTGCTCGTCACGTCGAGCACGACGCGGTTGACGTCGGCGACCTCGTTCGTGATGCGGTTCGAGATCTTGGCGAGCACGTCGTAGGGCAGGCGCGTCCAGTCGGCCGTCATCGCGTCCTCGCTCGATACGGGGCGCAGGACGATGGGGTGACCGTACGTACGGCCGTCGCCCTGCACGCCGACGGAGCGCACGTCGGCGAGCAACACGACGGGGCACTGCCAGATGTCGCGGTCGAGACCGGCGGCCGTCAGTTCTTCGCGGGCGATGAGGTCGGCAGCGCGCAGGATCTCGAGGCGCTCGGCCGTCACCTCGCCGATGATGCGGATGCCGAGGCCGGGGCCCGGGAACGGCTGGCGCCACACGATCGCCTCGGGCACACCGAGCTCGAGACCGACCTGACGCACCTCGTCCTTGAACAGGGAACGCAGCGGCTCGACGAGCGTGAACTGCAGGTCGTCGGGCAGGCCGCCGACGTTGTGGTGGCTCTTGATGTTGGCCGCGCCCGTGCCGCCGCCGGATTCGACGACATCGGGGTACAGCGTGCCCTGGACGAGGAACTCGACGGGGTGCTCGCTGCTCGACTCAGCGCCGACGATGTCGCGCGCGGCCTGCTCGAAGACGCGGATGAACTCGCGACCGATGATCTTGCGCTTCGTCTCCGGGTCGCTCTGACCCGCGAGCGCGTCGAGGAACTGCTGCGACGCATCGACGACGACGAGGTCGACGCCGGTGGCGGCGACGAAGTCCTCCTTGACCTGCTCGGCCTCACCGGCGCGCAGCAGGCCGTGGTCGACGAAGACGCACGTCAGTCGGTCGCCGATCGCCTTCTGCACCATCGCCGCGGCGACCGAGGAGTCGACACCACCGGAGAGGCCACAGATCGCGCGGCCCTCACCGATCTGCTCCCGCACCTGCTCGACGAGCTCCTCGGCCATGTTGGCGGCCGTCCACGTCGCCTCGAGGCCGGCGCCCTTGAGCAGGAAGTTACGAAGCACCTCCTGGCCATGGGCGGAGTGCAACACCTCGGGGTGCCACTGGACGCCGAACAGCTTGCGCGCCGGATCCTCGAACGCCGCGACGGGCGCGCCGGGTGTGCGGGCACACACCGTCATGCCCGCGGGAGCCTCGGTCACGCCGTCACCGTGCGACATCCACACGTTCTGCTCGGCGGGCTGCCCCGCGAACAGGACGGACTCGGTGTGCGTGATCGTCGCCGTCGTGTTGCCGTACTCACGACCACCCGTGTGGCCGACGGTGCCGCCCAGAGCGTCAGCCATCGCCTGGAAGCCGTAGCAGATGCCGAACACGGGCACGCCGGCCTCGAGCAGCGCGACGTCGAGCGACGGCGCCCCCTCGGCGTACACCGACGACGGCCCGCCCGAGAGCACGATGGCCGCGGGCTCCTTGGCCAGCATCTCGGCGGCACTCATCGTGTGCGGCACGACCTCGGAGTAGAGGGCGCACTCACGCACGCGTCGCGCGATCAGCTGCGCGTACTGCGCGCCGAAGTCGACGACGAGAACGGGATGATCCTGCAGATTTTCGGTCACGTCACTCATCCTATCGGCCGGGGCGACAACCCCGGAATCACGCGGTTATCGGACGCTGACAGCCGCTCAGCGGGTGGGGAGTGCCTCGAGATCGCGCTCGACCTCACCGCTGATGCGGCGCTCCACCCAAAAGGACAGGAACGGGACGCAGCCGGCCAGGATGACGAGCACCATCTTGCCGATCCCCCAGCGCATGGCGAAACCCAGATTCGCCGTCGCGGCGACATAGACGAGGAAGAGCAGACCATGCGGTTGCGGCCACCAGTCGAGGGCGTGGTTGTCGAAACCGTAGTGCAGCACCATCTCGAGCACGAGAACGAGCAGGCCGATACCGACGATGAACGCGGCGACCTTGAAGAACTTGAGGGCAGAGCGAGCCTTGAGTGCGTCGATGCGCACCACGGGGCGGCCGGGGGTGGGAGCAGGCTTTGTCACGGCGTTTCCTTTCGTGTCGCCGGGCGCATCGCGCCCTGTTCGGCGAGGGTTTCGGGAGCCGACGACGCCCGGGCGGCACCATCGTCGGGCTGGTCGAGATCGTCAGCGGCGTCGCCCTCGCTGCGTGCGGCGCGCACGTCGGGCGCATCTGTTGCCTGCGGCCCGTCGGAGATCGCGGCTTCGGCGGCCGCCCGGTCGTCGAGGTATTCCTCATGCAGGATTCGCAGCCACATGAAGACGGCGAAGATCGCGAAGATCCACCACTGCCACGCATAGGCCGCGTTGCGCAGATCGACCTTCGTGGCTTTCGGCACCGGCGGCGGAATGTGCTGCACGACAGCGGTTCCCGACTGCGGCGCCGCGGCCGGCACCTGCTTCGTCGAGAAGACGAAGCCGTTGTAGACCTTGCCGCCCCACTCGTTGAGCAGCCGGCCCATGTCGATCGTGCCGATCTGCCCCTCGGGAAGTTCACCGAGCGTAGAGACCGATTCCCCGGGCGCGAGCGCGCCCTCGATCGTCACCGTGCCTGACGTCGGCGCGGGCAGCTTCGTCGTCTGCGTGACGAACCCGCGCACCACCGGGATGCGCGCGCCCGTCGTGTCGACGACGAGCGGTGTCATGAGCCAGTAGCCGTTCTTGCCGTCGAGTACGCGGCCGGCGACCAGTTCGGTCTTCGCGGCGTCATAGTGGCCGGTCGCACGAATCGGCTGCAAGGAGCGCCCGTTGTCGAACGTCGTCTGCGGTTTCAGGACGTCGTCGAGTGGTTCCACAGCGCGCCCGTTGCTCTCCTCGAGGACCTGCTGGTTGGCCCTGTTGTGGGCCGTCTGCCACTGCCAGTTGCCCAACCAGACGAAGGCTGCCGTCAGAACGAGCATGACGACGAACAACCGCAGGAGGCGGGGTTTCATCGCGGTTCGCAGCACCGACTCAGCCTACGGGGTCGAACTGAACGTTGCCTCAGACGGGTCGCTCTGCATTGTGGAGCGTCATGGCGTCACCTCGACGGCGCCCCTTTCACCGCCGGCAAGCCCACCGATGCGCGGCATCCCGACGTCGACGACCTGCCCGGGCACACGACCCGGCGCCATGTCGAGCCTGACGTACTCCTCACCCGGCGCCGGGCGCTCGTCCCGCTCCCCCTTGGCCGGCCACGCACTCATCGCACGTTCGGCCTGGGCGGTGATCGTCAGCGAAGGATTGACGCCAAGGTTCGCGGAGACAGCCGAACCGTCGACGATCGACAGAGTCGGGTAGCCGTGGACGCGGTGATACGCGTCGATGACGCCCGTGCCCGGCCCGTCGCTGATCGGTGCGCCGCCGAGGAAGTGCGCCGTCATCGGCACCTCGAACAGCTCGTTCCATGTGCCGCCCGGCACCGCGGTGCCCTTGACGGCCTTCTGCAGCTCGCTCGCCATCGCGTGAATCGCCTTGTGCCCGCCAGCAATCCACGACGGATTGGGTTCGCCGTGGCCCTGCGCGGACGTCAGCTTCCATCCGCGGCGCGTGCGCTGCGGTGAGACGTCGATGGAGTTGTCGAGCGTCTGCATGACGAGGGCGATGACGGTGCGCTCACTCCATCTTCGCGGCACGACGGTCTTGAGCAGCGTGCCCGGGCGCTTGATGAACTCTCGCGCGAAGGCACGCGTGCGGCTCGGCACGTCGCCGGGGATGAGCAGGGTGGAGAAGAAGCCCATCGCGTTCGAGCCCTTGCCGTAACGGCAGTTCTCGACGTGCGTCGTGGCGTCGACGTGAAAGCTGGAGGTGATGGCGACGCCCTTCGTCAGGTCCGCGCCGCGCGGTACGTCGACGAGGGCCGCGCCACCGAGTTCTTCGGAGTTGGTACGCGTCAGCTTGCCCAGCCGCGGCGACAGGTGCCGCAGGCGTCCTTCGGCCCGCAGCGTGTGCAGCAACGACTGCGTCCCCCACGTCCCGGCGGCGAGGACGACGTGGCGGGCCGTCATCGTCCGGCGATCCCGACGCAGCCACGCGCCGGTGCGCTCACTCGTCACGCGCCAGCCGCCTTCGCCGTGCTCACCGATCGGTTCGAGATCGACGACGGTGCGCATCGCCTCGATGCGTGCGCCGGCCCGTTCGGCGAGGGGCAGGTAGTTCTTGAGCAGCGTGTTCTTCGCGCCGACGCGGCAGCCGACCATGCAGTTGCCGCACTCGGTGCAGCCGGTGCGCGCCGGGCCCTCGCCCCCGAAGTAAGGATCGTCGACGCGCTCGCCGGCGCGTCCGAAGTACACGCCGACCGGCGTCTTGCGGAACGTGTTCTCGACACCGAGGCTGCGGGCTGCGTCGCGCATGACGTTCTCGACGACGCCCTCGCACGGGTTGGCCTCGACGACGCCGAGCATCTTCTTCGCCACGGTGTAGTGCGGCGCGAGTTCTTCCTGCCAGTCGGTGATGTGCGCCCACTGCGGGTCGTCGAAGAACGTCTTCGGCGGCACGTAGAGCGTGTTCGCGTAGTTGAGGCTGCCGCCGCCCACGCCCGCGCCGGCGAGGATGACGGCGTGCGGCAGCTTGTGGATGCGCTGCACGCCGAAGCACTTGAGCTTGGGCGCCCAGACGTAGTTGCGCACGTCCCAGCTCGTCTTGGCGAACTCGTCGTCACGCCGCCGCGGGCCGGCTTCGAGCACGACGACGTCATAGCCCTTCTCAGCCAACCGCAGCGCCGCGACCGAGCCGCCGAAGCCGGAGCCGATGACGGCGACGTCGACGTCCATCGCCTGATCGCGCGAGGTGGTGTTCATGACAGGCCCGCCTTCTTCATGACGCGCAGACCCGTGCTCAGGGCGCGAGCGAACTGTCGCTGCGACACGCCCTTCGGCACGCCGAAGCCCTGCAACCGCTGCACGCTGACGTTCTGGATGTCGGTGTACTTCGTGATGCCCTCCGCGCCGTGACGCCGCCCGAGACCGGAGGCCTTCATGCCGCCCATCGGCGCGCCATTGCTCGCGTAAGCGGCCGCGTAGCCCTCGTTGACGTTGACGGTTCCGGTGCGGATGCGGGCGGCAATGGCGCGCCCGCGCGCGACGTCCTTCGTCCAGACGGAGGCGTTGAGGCCGAAGTCGGTGTCATTGGCGAGGGCGACGGCCTCGTCATCGCTGCTCACGCGGTACACGCTGACGACGGGCCCGAATGTCTCCTCGTCGCGGCACAGCATGCCGTCCGCGACGCCGTCGAGGACGGTCGGTTCGTAGCAGTACGGGCCGATGTCGGAGCGCGCCTTGCCTCCGGTCAGCACCGTCGCGCCCTTCGCGACGGCGTCGTCGACGTGCTGTGTGACGCGTTCGAGCTGGTCGGCCGAGATGAGGCTGCCCATGTCGTAGCCCCAGTCGAGCGCCACGCCGATCTTCATCGCTGCGACGCGTTCGAGGAAGCGTCGCAGGAACTCGTCGGCGATCTTCTCGTGCACGACGAGACGCTCGATCGAGATGCACAGCTGGCCCGCGCTCGCGAAGACGGCGCGCTGCGCGCACTCGGCGGCGCGCGTCAGGTCGGCGTCATCGGCGATGTACATGGCGTTCTTGCCACCGAGTTCGAGCGACGCGCTCTTGAGCCGCTCCCCCGCGTCGCGCGCGACGATGCGGCCCGTCTTCGTCGAACCGGTGAACATCACCGAGTCCGCGTGCTCGAGCACCGCCCCGCCGACGTTCGGCCCGTCGCCGAGGACGACCTGGAGCAGCCCCTCGGGCAGGCCCGCCTCGTCGCACAGTTCAACGGCGCGCAGGCACGTGAAGCTCGACTTCTCGTCCGGGCGCAGGACGACGGCGTTGCCCGCCGCGAGCGCCGGCAGCGCGTCCGTGATCGACATCGACAGCGGGTAGTTCCACGGCGCGACGATGCCGACGACGCCCTTCGGCAGATAGTGCGTGCGCGCCTGCGTCAGCACCGGAAGCGCGCCGAGGGCCTTGCGCTCGGCGAGATAGCTCGGCGCCTTCTTGGCGTAGTGACGGCACACGCCCGCGGTGTCGAGCACCTCCTCGAACGCCTGGATGCGCGCCTTGCCCGACTCGATCTGGATGAGGTCGAGCAACTCGTCCTGGCGATCGAGCACGAGGTCGTGCAGCCTCGTGAGGAACTCGACGCGTTCGCGGACGTCGCGCTGTGCCCATTCCTGCTGCGCTGCGCGCGCCCGTTCGTAGGCGGTGACGACGTCGTCGGGCGTCGACGTGGGCAGCGCGCCGATCGTCTCCCCCGTCAGCGGCGTCATGCGTTCCTGCGCCGGGCCGCTCGCGACGACGCGGGCGCTCATGCGTCGGACGGTCGCCTCGTCGAGAGCAAGCGGACGCTGAGGGCGCGGCTGGGTGTGCAGTGAAGGCGTCATCCCCCCACTGTAGATGTGACCTCCGACACCGTGGTTACTTTCGCGTACACCGTGCACATGGCGGGCGCCGTCGTGCGCTCTGCCGACGCGATGCCTCCCTCGACGCAGCACGCCCCCGCTCTTCGAAAGAGCGAGGGCGTGCCGGGTGGGGGGTCAGCTGCGCTGGTAGGGCGCGACGACGAGTTCGACGCGCTGGAACTCCTTGAGGTCGGAGTAACCGGTCGTCGCCATCGCGCGCTTGAGGGCGCCCATGATGTTGGTCGTGCCGTCGGCGCTCTGGCCGGGGCCGTCGAGGATCTGCTCGAGCGAACCGACGGTGCCGACCTCGACGCGCTCACCGCGCGGCAGCTGGCTGTGGTGCGCTTCGGGGCCCCAGTGGAACCCGCGGCCCGGCGCCTCCTCGGCACGCGCGAGGGCTGCGCCGAGCATGACGGCGTCAGCGCCGCACGCGACGGCCTTGACGATGTCGCCGGATGTGCCGACGCCGCCGTCCGCGATGACGTGGACGTAACGTCCGCCCGACTCGTCGAGGTAGTCGCGGCGCGCCGCAGCGACGTCGGAGATCGCCGTCGCCATGGGCGCGTGGATGCCGAGCGTGCGGCGCGTCGTGTGCGCGGCGCCGCCGCCGAAGCCGACGAGGACGCCGGCCGCGCCGGTGCGCATGAGGTGCAGCGCAGCGGTGTAGGTGCCCGCGCCGCCGACGATGACGGGGACGTCGAGCTCGTAGATGAAGCGCTTGAGGTTGAGCGGTTCGGACGCGCCGGAGACGTGCTCGGCCGACACGGTCGTGCCGCGGATGACGAACAGGTCGACGCCCGCC
The DNA here is from genome assembly GCF_001556795.1 of Dermacoccus sp. CCH2-D9. Classification (NCBI taxonomy): domain Bacteria; kingdom Bacillati; phylum Actinomycetota; class Actinomycetes; order Micrococcales; family Dermacoccaceae; genus Dermacoccus; species Dermacoccus sp. CCH2-D9. The sequence continues at coordinate 35,200 of NZ_LSJT01000101.1, read as the reverse complement.
GCGACGACGGTGCGCCAGTGCTCCTGCGTGCGCTGCGGTGTCAGGGCGCCGGCGACGGTGACGCCCGCGTCACGGATCTCCTTGAGGCGTGCGGTGATGAGTTCGGGCTTGATGGGCTCGGCGTAGATCTCGCGCATGCGGGCGGTGGCCTCGTCAGGGCTGCACGTCGCGATCTGCGCGAGCTGCTTCTCGGGCTCCTCGTAGCGCGTCCACAGGCCCTCGAGGTCGAGCACCGGCAGGCCGCCGAGCTTGCCGAACGCGATGGCCGTCGCGGGCGACATGAGCGAGTCCATCGGCGCGGCCATGACGGGCAGCTCGAAGTGGTAGGCGTCGATCTGCCACGACGTCGACACCTCCCGCGGGTCGCGCGTGCGGCGCGACGGGACGATCGCGATGTCGTCGAGTGAATACGCGCGGCGACCGCGCTTGCCCTTGCCGATCTCGATCTCAGTCACGCGTCGATCCTATTCCCTCGCGCCGTCTTCCGGCGCCCGCCCGGGGGCGGGTTCGTCGGGCCACTGGCGCGCGACCTGCGCGCAGACGATGAGTTGCAGCTGGTGGAACATCATGAGGGGCAGCACGAGCAGTCCGACGCCGGAGGGGAACAGCACCGTCGCCATCGGCAAGCCGGACGCCATCGACTTCTTCGATCCGCAGAACACGATGGCGACCTGGTCGGCCCGCGAGAAGCCGAGGCGGCGCGCCGTCACGTACGAGCCGACCATGACGACGGCGAGCAGCACAGCGCAGATGAGAAGCAGCGCCACGACCTGCCACACGGTGACGTGACTCCACATGTGTTCGCGCATGCCGGCGCTGAATGCGGAGTAGACGACGAGCATGATGCCGCCGCGGTCGAGGTACGTCAGGCCCTGCTTGTGTTCGGCGAGGAAGCCGCCGAGGCGCTTGTGGCAGAACTGGCCGAGGATGAACGGCAGCAGCAGTTGGACGATGAGTTTCTCCGCCGAGTCGAGGCTGAACGCGGCCTGCCCGCCCATGACACCGATGACGAGCAGGGGCGTGAGCACGACGCCGAGCATGTTGGAGAACGAGGCGGCGCAGATCGACGCGGCGACGTTGCCGCGCGCGAGTGAGGTGAACGTGACGGACGACTGCACGGTCGACGGCAGCAGCGTCAGGTACAGCAGTCCGAGGCTGAGGGTGTGGGGCAGGAACGTGTCAGCGATGGGCCGGATGACGAGGCCCAGCAGTGGGAACGCGACGAACGTGAACGCGAGGACGAGCAGGTGGAGGCGCCAGTGGCGGAAGCCCTCTTTCGTCTCCTCGGTCGAGAGGCGCGCGCCGTAGAGGAAGAACAGCAGCCCGATGGCGATGTTCGTCGCCCATTCGACGGGCGCGACGGCACCGCCGCGTGCCGGCAGCAGGCACGCCAGGGCGACCATTCCGAGCAGGGCGAGGACGTATCCGTCGAGGTACTTGGTGATGAAGCGCACGGGTCATGAGTATCACCGGTCCTCGATGATGAAAACCTGCAGTGTCTTCCTCGGCGTGGCTACGCTCTTCGCATGGATGCCGCGAAGAAGCTCGACAAGGCCCGTATCGATCGCAGCCTCGTGGACGTCCATCGCAACCCTCGCTCTTCTGAAACCGTTTGGGGCTACGTGAGCGCCGTCGGCAAGAAGTGGGCTCTCATCGCGAACGCGCGCGACGGCGGGTACCCCGACGGGTTCACCGCTATTCGTCTGAAGGACGTGATCGCGGTGCGCAGACGCGCAGGCTTCGAGGACGCGTTCGCCAAGACGCGGACCGACTGGCCTGAGTCGCCGCTCCATCTCGATCTGGACTCGACGAGGGGTCTCCTGGAATCGGCGCCGACGCGGGGTCGGCTCATCGCGATCGAACGCGAGCGGAAGCTCGAGGACGCCATGTGGGTGGGCGTCCCGGTTCTGATCGACAAGCGTTGGACGTGGATGCACGAGGTCGATGCCGATGCCGCTTGGCGCGAGGAGCCTCTGGCCTACCGCACGACCAACATCACCCGCGTCACCTGGGGCGACTCATACCTCTGTGCGCTCGAGGCAGTTCTGCCCGCGCGTCCTGATGTGGGCGTCGTCGCGACGAAGAGGCTTCGTGACTGATCCGAGGTGCTTCACCGGTGACTCCATCCAACGCGCACCAGCGAGGCCAGCTGAACTGATCGTTGCCCGGAATGGCGTCATCCATGAGGCGTTTTCGGGCGACGTCCGTGGCCACCCGTACCAGCCGCTCCCTCCCACGACCGCACCACGACCGACACGGACGTCAGCGAGGCCCCGAACTCCGCAAGCGGTGGCCGAACCCTCCCACGACCGCAGCACCCGACGACGCAGACGCACGAAGGCGACCCCGTCGCGAGCTTGCGAGTGACCGGGGTCGCCTTCGTGGCGCATGACGTTGCCGCTCCCGGATCCGGACGGCACAAGTCAGCGAATGGAGTAATTCGGCGCTTCGACGATGCCTTGGACGTCGTGGGGGTGGCTTTCTTTGAGCCCGGCGGAGGTGATGCGCACGAATTGGCCGCGCTTCTGCAGTTCGGGGATCGTCGATCCGCCGACGTAGAACATCGACTGGTGCAGGCCGCCGACGAGTTGGCGGACGGCGTTGCTGACGGGGCCCTTGTAGGAGACGCGGCCTTCGATGCCTTCGGGGACGAGTTGGTCGTCGCTGATGACGTCGGCCTGGAAGTAGCGGTCCTTGGAATAGGACTTCTTGCCGCGTGAGCTCATCGCTCCGAGTGAGCCCATGCCGCGGTAGGCCTTGAACTGCTTGCCGTTGATGAGGACGACTTCGCCGGGTGATTCTTCGGTGCCGGCGAGCAGAGAGCCGACCATGACGGTGGAGGCGCCTGCGACGAGGGCCTTCGCGATGTCGCCGGAGTACTGCAGGCCGCCGTCGGCGATGACGGGCACGCCGGCGGGCTGGCAGGCCTGCGCGGCTTCGTAGACGGCGCTGACCTGCGGGACGCCGACGCCGGCGACGATGCGCGTCGTGCAGATGGAGCCGGGGCCAACGCCGACCTTGACGGCGTCGACGCCGGCGTCGACGAGTGCCTGCGCGCCTGCGCGGGTCGCGACGTTTCCGCCGACGATCTGCACATGCTTCGTCATGGGGTCGGCCTTGAGCTTGCGGATCATGTCGAGCAACAGCTTGGCGTGGCCGTGCGCGGTGTCGACGACGAGCACGTCGACGCCCGCTTCGATGAGCGTCGTCGCGCGCTGCCAGGCCTCACCGAAGTAGCCGACGGCGGCGCCGACGAGCAGGCGGCCTTCGGCGTCCTTCGAGGCGTTCGGAAACTGCTCGGACTTCACGAAGTCCTTCACGGTGATGAGCGCGACGAGACGCCCGTCGTCGTCGACGAGCGGCAGGCGCTCACGCTTGTGCTGACGCAGGATCGCTGTCGCGTCGTCGTTCGAGATGTCGACGGGAGCAGTGACGAGCGGCTGCGGCGTCATGACGTCGCGCACCTTCGTCGTCGCCCACTCCGCGACGGGCGTGAAGCGCAGGTCGCGGTTGGTGATCATGCCGACGAGCTTGTCGTCCTCGACGACGACGGGCAGCCCGGAGACGCGGTACTGGCCGCAGATCGCGTCGAGCTCTTCGAGCGTCTTGTCGGGGCCGATCGTCACGGGGTTCGTGATGCGCCCCGTCTGCGTGCGCTTGACGAGGTCGACCTGGTAGGCCTGATCCTCGATCGACAGGTTGCGGTGCAGCACACCCATGCCACCCTCGCGCGCCATGGCAATCGCCATGCGCGCTTCGGTGACGGTGTCCATCGCCGCCGAAACGAGCGGAATGTTGAGGGTGATCTCGCGCGTCAGCTGCGCCGTCGTGTCGACCTCGGACGGGATGACGTCGGTCTCGCCGGGCAGCAGCAGAACGTCGTCGTAGGTCAGGCCCAGCGTCGCGAACTTCGGGGGAACGTCAGTGACATTGTCAGAACCGAAAGCCATTCACCAAGTCTAGGACACTCCGGCCCCTGCCCTCACCGCGCGTGACGACGGCACAGGTGGCTGCACGACGAGCCCGCCGCAGCTCCGGTCAGTGCGAGCCGGCAACCGGGCTCCACGACGAACCGCGCCGCAGCTACCGTCAGTCGGATTCGGCCGACGGGCTTCCCGTCGCGGTGGCGCCGGCGCTCGTCTGCGCGGTGCCCGGGTCCGAAACCGTGTCGGAGGGCGTCGGCGTGCTCGACGCCGACGGCGTGGTAGGCGGCGTGGCCGGACTCGTCGGCGTCGCAGTGCCGGACGAAGGCGTCGTCGGGCTGGTCGGCGACGTGGGCTGCGAGTGCGACGGCGCCGGACGCGAACTGCTCGGCTTGGATGTGCTCGAGCTGCTCGGCTTGGACGTGCTCGAGGACGAACCGGGCAAGGTCGATCCGGACGAGCCCGTCGGACGCGAAGTGCTGGGCCGTGAGCTGGACGCCGAACCCGTCGACGGGCGCTGCGTCGTCGACTGGGACGAGCGCTGGCCGCGCGTTCCCGGCGTCGTGCGCTGCGGCGCGTCGCCGCGCGTCGTAGTCGTCATCGCCACGCTCGAGGGAACCTGCTCGGGAATCATCGAACCGGCGACTGAACCCTCACCCGAACGCTCGGCGCCCGATTGCGGGCCGGTTTCGGGTCGGGCTGCCTCACGACCGGCACTCTGGCCCTGACTCGGTCCACCATGCGCACTCGATCGCGCCGGTGCACCCGGCGCGGCGGCCATCGGTCCGGGCAGTGTCGTCGGGGTGGGAACGGCCGTGGCCTGCACTCGGGGGACGTCTGGTTCGGCGACGGCGCGCGCGTTGCTCCAGTCGAGGTGCAGCGGCGCGAGAACGGTCGACAGGCTTCCGCCGTTGACGGCAGCGGCGACGCTGGACAGTGCGACGACGGCGCCGGCGGAGACGGCCGTGAGACTGGCACGTCCACTCCAAGCACGCCGCGTACGGCGCTTCGAGGTAGGTCGTCCGGTCGCGAGGTAGCGGCCACCGCCGGCGAACTCGTTCTCGCGCGAAGCTGTGATGTTGGTGTCGATGACGGGGTGGGCCGACACATCCTTGTCGTGTACCTCGGGCCGGCGCGTCACCTCGGGACGCGACGGCCGCGTCACGGCCTCGCAGGTCGCGTCGATCTCACGTGTCCAGGCGGTGAACAGGTCGCTCAATGCCTGCTCGCCGGGGCTGCGCTCCAGGTCGTCGTCACCTTCGCGGGCCGGGGGCTCGACAACGGGCCGCAACCGGGCGGGGCGCAGGGCGGAGACGCAGCGCGCCTCCGAGGGGGGAACCGTCGTGCCGCGTGAGCACGACGACTCGACGACGGAGCGGGCTCCGAGAGCGTCGAGCAGGGCGTCGTCCTCGGCGATGTCACGCAGGTTGGCCTCGACGTCGAAGCGGGTGGCGGGCGGTGTCATCGCAGCTCCTCCCCCGAGGTCTCGTGCAGGGTGCGCAGTCGCGCGAGCGCACGGTGCTGGGCGACGCGGACGGCGCCCGGCGACATGCCGAGGCTCGCGCCCGTCTCCTCGGCGCTGAGGCCGACGGCGACGCGCAGCGTCAGGATCTCGCGCTGCTGCGGCGTCAATTTCTCCATGAGCACGGACAGCCGCCGCGCCGTGTCGAGGTTGAGCGCCGCGTCCTCGGGGGTGAGGCCGGGGTCAATCGTGTCGGGCACCTCGTCCGTCGGCACGGCGGAGCGGAAGGCGCCGCGCTGGACGTCGGCCACCTTGCGCGAGCAGATCGAATACACGAACGCTTCGAAGGGGACACCACGCTCGACGTAGCGGGGCAGAGCCTTGAGCACAGCCACGCACACCTCCTGAGCCGCATCCGCTGCGAGTTCGCGGGAGCCACTGAAGGCCCCCAACCTTGCCGAGGCATAGCGAAGTGCACGTTGGTGCACGTCGTCGAGAAGTGTCTCCCGTGCCGCGTCGTCACCGGATCGCGCTGCTGAGACCAGCGCGGCGATGGACGAGGCTTCCCCGTTCACTTCCTCCATCGCTGTTGGGGTCGTGAGCGTTACATGGCGGCGCGCGGAACTCACCCGGGGCCATTCGGCCTCGGGTGAGGAGTATCCGGTCTCGCTCGTCATGCGGGCCTCTCCAAGGGGCTGCTGCGTGCTGTCGGACGGGGTTCTGCCTGCTCGTTTCTGGGCGTGCGGTCGCGCTTCAGTGTTCCGATCCGACGGTACTGCCTGTCGTGCTCGGACGGTGTGTGGGGCTGTAGATCGACGCTCCACGCTAACGAAGCTGGGGCCGCGGCGCCACCTCAGCGCCGCCCGCGATGGGACAATGGGGGCAGTCTCAGAAAGGAGTGCGTCATGAGCGCACACGCCGATGTTCAGATCCGTGACGAGTCGATCAAGCTCGGTCAGTTGCTCAAGCTCGCGAATCTCGTGGAGGACGGTGCGGAGGCGCGCGTGGTCATCACGGAGGGTCTCGTGACGGTGGATGGTGAGGTCGACACGCGTCGTAGCGCGCAGATCAAGGTCGGCAGCGTCGTGTGCCTCGAGGACGAGTGCGTGCGCGTCACGAACTGACGCCCGCTCCGCACCCCCGGCGCGAAGCCGGCTCCGGAACAACCTCGCACGTTCCCGCCACCACACGACGGCTCGAGCCCCCCGGGCGAACAACGTCCCACGCTCCCACCATCGCACCACGGCGCGACGCCGGCGTCTGAACAACACCGCACGCTCTCGCCACCGCACCGCGGCGCGACATGGACCCGTGACAGACGAATCCCGCCCCGCCCCACACTGAGCTTGCGAAGTGTGGGGCGGGGCGGGATTCGTCTGTCACGCCCGAAGCATCGTCGCGCCGAGCGGGGTCTGAGCGGGGCGCATGCGCCCCGCTCAGACCGCCGCCGGAAGACGAAGCGAGGGAAGGATCAGTGGCTGTGGCCGTGGCCGCCGGCGGCGGGGGCCTCTTCCTCTTCCTTCTTCTCGACGACGAGGGTGTCGGTCGTGAGCACCATCGAGGCGATGGAGGCGGCGTTGGTGAGCGCGGAGCGGGTCACCTTGACGGGGTCGATGATGCCGGCGTCGACGAGGTCGATGTACTCGCCGGTCGCGGCGTCGAGGCCCTGGCCGACGGGCAGTTCGCGCACCTTGGAGACGGCGACGTAGCCCTCGAGGCCGGCGTTCTCGGCGATCCAGCGCAGCGGCTCGGCGATGGCCTTGCCGACGAGCGTGGCACCCGTCGCCTCGTCACCCTCGAGCGAGAGGGAGTCGAGAGCGGACGACGCGTGGATGACGGCCGAACCACCACCTGCGACGATGCCCTCTTCGATGGCCGCACGCGTGGCCGCGATGGCGTCCTCGATGCGGTGCTTCTTCTCCTTCATCTCGACCTCGGTGTGCGCACCGACGGCGATGACGCAGACGCCGCCGGCGAGCTTGGCGAGGCGCTCCTGGAGCTTCTCGCGGTCCCAGTCGGAGTCGGTGCGCTCGATCTCGGACTTGAGCTCCTTGACGCGGCCCGCGACGTCATCAGAGGCGCCGGCGCCGTCGATGATCGTCGTGTTGTCCTTCGTCACCTGGATGCGGCGTGCCTGGCCGAGCGAGTCGAGGTCGGCGTTCTCGAGCTTGAGCCCGACCTCCTCGGCGATGACCTGGCCACCGGTGAGGATCGCGATGTCCTGCAGCATCGCCTTGCGGCGGTCGCCGAAGCCGGGGGCCTTGACGGCGACGACGTTGAACGTGCCGCGGATCTTGTTGACGACGAGCGTGGAGAGGGCCTCGCCCTCGATGTCCTCGGCGATGATGAGCAGCGGCTTGCCGGACTGCACGACCTTCTCGAGGACGGGCAGCAGGTCGGCGATGGCCGAGATCTTGCCCTGGTTGATGAGGATGTAGGCGTCCTCGAGGACGGCCTCCATGCGCTCGGGGTCGGTGACGAAGTACGGCGAGAGGTATCCCTTGTCGAACTGCATGCCCTCGGTGTACTCGAGCTTCGTCTCGGCGGTCGAGGACTCCTCGACGGTGATGACGCCGTCCTTGCCGACCTTCGCGAACGCCTCACCGATGAGGCCACCGATCGTCGCGTCCTGAGCGGACAGCGAGGCGACCTTGGCGTAGTCGTCCTGACCATCGACGGGGCGCGCGTTGGCGAGCAGCTGGTCGTTGATGGCCGTGACGGCCTTGTCGATGCCGCGCTTCAGGCCGGACGGAGCAGCGCCCGCAGCGACGTTGCGCAGGCCCTCCTTGACGAGCGCCTGGGCGAGAACCGTCGCGGTCGTCGTACCGTCACCGGCGACGTCATTCGTCTTGGTGGCGACCTCCTTGGCGAGCTGCGCACCGAGGTTCTCGTACGGGTCCTCGAGCTCGACCTCGCGGGCGATCGTCACACCGTCGTTCGTGATCGTGGGGGCGCCCCACGCCTTGTCGATGACGACGTTGCGGCCCTTGGGGCCGAGCGTCACCTTGACGGCGTTGGCGAGCGCGTCGACACCGCGCTCGAGGGACTTGCGGGCGTCGTCGTTGAATTCAAGCGTCTTGGCCATGGTTCAACCTTTCGTTCGAAGGCTCCGCGCGGCGCATGACGCGCGCAGCGGAAGAGTGTGGAATGCGAGTGAGCGGAAAGGACGAGCCCGGCCCGGCCGTCAGACCTGAGCCGGGCTCGTCGTCACCTGCTGGCTCGACGGATCGTCAGGAGACGACCGCGAGCACGTCGCGAGCGGAGAGGATGAGGTACTCGGTACCGGCGAACTTGACCTCGGTGCCGCCGTACTTCGAGTAGATGACCTTGTCGCCGACGGCGACGTCGACCGGAACGCGGTTGCCGTGGTCGTCGATGCGACCGGGGCCGACGGCGATGACCTCGCCCTCCTGCGGCTTCTCCTTGGCGGTGTCCGGGATGACGAGGCCGGAGGCCGTGGTCTGCTCGGCCTCGACGGCCTTGACGACGATGCGGTCTTCGAGCGGCTTGATGTTGACCGACACGGTAGGACCTTCCCTTTCGCAGACCGCCCGATCTTCTCGGGCGGGACGGATGCTTTCGTTCCCTGGCCACACCACCCACCGGTGGCGGTGTGGCATGCATGTGGGCCGATATCGCCTCGCCGTCGCGGGGGTCGAGGGATGAGCTCACTGGCACTACCCAGGGGTGAGTGCTGGAACCGAATCTAGTAATGCCGTTGGCACTCGGTCAAGCCGAGTGCCAACTCGTTTCCGATGTTCGCCCACAGCGCATCGGGGGCTGCTCCGGGGGCCCCCGATGACACAATGGCGGCCATGGATGCGAGCGTCGTGCACGAGTTGTTCACCGACGACGGACGCGCGCTGCTCGCCTCGCTCCCGCCCTACGAGGAGAAGAACGTCGTCATGCTGACGACGCGGCTGCGCGCCGCAGGGCACTCCCCCGAACTCGTCGCCGCTGCGCTCACCCAGTCCCGGCTGCGGGCCAGGGCCGTCGACAAGTTCGGTGATGCGGCGGCGTCGATGTTCTTCACCCCCGACGCCCTCGAACAGGCCACGCGCGCACCCATCGCCCGTCTGCACGCGCAGCGGTTCCTCGACGCCGGGGCGAGCCTCGTCATCGACGGTGGCTGCGGAATCGGTTCCGACGCCGTCGGATTCGCGCGAGCCGGGCTCGACGTCATCGGCGTCGAAGCGGATCCGGAAACCGCGGCTCTGGCCGCCCAGAACCTTGCGTCGTTTCCCGGCAGTCGCGTCGTCACGGGGCGGGTCGAGGATGTCGCGGCTTCGCTCGACCAACCCGGGGCCGCCCGGTGGTTCGACCCGGCACGCCGCACGCCCGGCGTCGCCGACATCCGCGGGCGCACGAAGCGCACGTTCTCCCTCGCGGCGCTGACGCCGACCTGGGAGCTGATCCAGCACGTCGCGGCTGCCGCCCCCGCGGCAGGCGCCAAGCTCTCGCCGAGCCTGGCCCATCACGACGTGCCGAGCGGTTGCGAGGTCGAGTTCGTCTCCTACGCCGGCGGCGTCGTGGAGGCGAGCGTGTGGTGGGGCGCCGCCGTCCGTGACGTCGGTAGAACTGCGACGATCGTGCGCCCCCGACCGGGCGGCCCGAGGTCGTCCGGCGATCGCGTCCCGCCCGACGTCCTGCACGTCATCGAGGCCGACTTCGACGGCATCGACGCCGCGCCCGCAAGCCGCGCGTCACTGGGAGCGTACTTCTACGAGGCCGACAAGGCGTTGACGCGCAGCGGCCTCGTCGGGGCGCTGCTCGACGCTACGGGCGGCCACGAGTTCACGCCTGGACACGGCTACGTCACGGCCGATGCGCTCGTCGACATCGGGCTGCTGGGGCGCGCCTACCGCGTGCTCGACTCCGTGCCGCTGCACGAGAAGACGCTGCGCGCCTACCTGCGCGAGCGCGCCGTCGGGCGCCTCACGATCAAGAAACGCGACGTGGACATCGACGCAGACGCGCTGCGCCGCTCGCTCAAGCTCAAGGGCTCGAACGCCCTGACGGTCGTGCTCGTGACGCTCGACGACGAGCGCCTGGCACTCGTCGTCGAACCGCTGTGACGCTCGCCGCCCCGCTTCCCTGACGCCCCGCCCCATGACGCATCCGTGAGATCGAGCGATGTGGGCGAATTCGAGCACCACAGCGCTCGGGCTCTCCCGTATCGCTCGATCTCGAGGATGGGCGTGCGAACCGTGACCTGACCGAGATCCACGCCCCAGCTCGGACGCACTCGGGCCGTAGATACTGACGAACATGCAAACGTCCGAGGCGGGCGCCCTCTCCGAAGGCTCGACGCCTGTGCCACCTGCTCCTGCCGAAACCACAGGCCGACGACCGTCCGCGCCCGGGCGCAGCGGCACGGCTACCTGGCTGATGAGCATCGCTCTCATCCTCTGGGCAGTGTGGGCCGTCAGCATCCTCGCCTCGCCGATGCGTTCCGGCAGTGTGGCCGACGCGGCCAGCGCCCTGCAGCGGCACGACGACGTGCACTGGCTCGTCGTGCAGCGCCCCTCCGACGACGGCCCGAGCGGTCACTTCACGCCGGGCCTCGCCGACCCCCTCTCCCAGGAATGGCAGGATTCGCGTTTCACGACCCCGCGCGAGAACGGTGGCGACGGCGCGGGCACGCTCTCGTCGACGCAGGAGCAGCAGATCGCCTGGAGCGACAGCTCGGGGCTGCACGTGACGCGCGACTTCAGCGTCACCGGCTGGCGCACCGCCGAGGACGGCTGGCCCGACCCCGCGTCCAGCCCGTCGGCCGCCCTCTACCGATCGCTCGCGACCCAGGCTGCGTCGACGCGCGTCACGACGGTCCGCGCGCTCACGCCGCTGGGCACGATCAGCTACGCCGACGGCTCGGGCACCGTCGAGACCTACGGGGTCGTCATGCTGCTCAGCGTGCTGATCGCGCTGGGATCGCTGTACGCCCGCCAGCCCCGTTTCGGCACCCGTTGGAGCTGGTTCTGGATCTTCGGCTGCCCCATGGGCGTCGGCCTCGTGTGGTACCTGATGCGCGAGGGGTGGTTCGGCCGTTCCACGGCCCCTGCGCCCGATCAGCGACGTTCAGGCTTCGCCGGCTTCGCGGCGTTCGTCGGCATCAGCTGGGTGCTCGGTTCGCTCGTGCATGCTTGGCTGTTTCGCTGACGCCGTGTCAGCGAGTTCGAGCGAAATGGGGCGCACGCACGGGGCATGACGGTCCGCCGGAAGGCGGCACGCTCATCGACACGCTGAAGAGCCCACCCCGTCCTTGCCGACGGCGACGGGCAGCGTCCCACCGGCCTTGGCCTTGTCGGTCAGGACGTCCGCGAGCGCCGCGAACGTCGGCTGCGTCGAACCGTAGGCCGCGAGTCCGACGGTGTCGGAGCCGCGCAGAGCGAGCGGGTAGGGCGTGTCGAGGGCGATCTGCACGCCGCTGTTTCCGGCCTTGATCGCTCCTGACGTGCCGGGCGACGTCGCCTCCGCTCCCCCGCCGGCGGACGATTCGCCGGCGTTGTACACGCCCCCTTCGAGCAGGTTCACCCGCGTGCCCTGCAGTCCGACGTCGACGCCGCGGGCCTTCAGCTCCTTCGTCAGCGTCGCTCGATGTTCCGCCGTCCCCCCTTCGACCCGCACACGGCTCCCGACGAGGTCACGCCCGCAGCGCCCGCCGAGCTGGGTGATCGACGCCTTCGCGAGACGGCGCGCGTCGTCGTCATGGGAACCGCGCACCGACGCGTCGGGCGCACTGACGTGCTGGTGCCGCGTCGTCGCGACGATGCGCGCGGCGGATTCGATGAGCCGCTGGCGCGTCAGTTCTCCTGAGGCGACGGCCTTCTCGATCGCGCTCACCGACGCGCTCGCGTCGGCGGGCATGAGCACGACATCGGCTCCGGCCTCGAGCGCCGACACCGCTGCAGCGCCGCCGCGATCGAACTTCTTGACGATCGCGCCCATGTTCATGCCGTCGGTGACGATGAGCCCCTTGAACCCGAGCTTGTCGCGCAACTGGCCCGTGAGCACCTTCGGCGAGAGCGTGCTCGGCACGTTGGGGTCGACGTCCTTGACGACGATGTGCGCCGTCATGATGGCGGGCACGCCGGCCTTGCTCGCCGAGGCGAACGGCACCCAGTCGCGCTTCATGAGCTGCTCGACCGACTGAGCCTGGACGGCGTAGTCGACATGCGTGTCCGTCGTCACCGAGCCGTGGCCCGGAAAGTGTTTGATGACGGGCACGATGCCGGCCTGCTGGTAACCGGCGACCTGCGCGTTGACAGCTCGCGCGACGCGCTGCGGGTCGCTGCTCGGCGAGCGCACGCCGATCGTCGGGTCGCTCGGGCCGACAGTGACGTCCGCGTCGGGCGCGAAGTTCATCGTCACGCCGAGCGAACGCAGCTCCCGGCCTTCGTCCTTGGCGAGCTGCGTCGCGAGCGCCGCATCGTCGGCGGCGCCGTAGGCCATCGCACCCGGCAGTGGGGTGACGCCGGAGGTGATGCGGGTGACCGGACCGCCCTCCTGATCGATGCCGATGACGGCCGGCCACGAGCGTCCGCTCTCCTTGACGGCGCCCTGCACCGCCTTCGTGACGGCCGGCAAGCCCGCTGACTCGGCCGTGGGGTTGCTCGGAACGTTGTCGCCCATGATGATGACCCCGCCGAGGCCATTGCGACGCACTGCATCAGCGGCCGCCTGCGGGCTCGTGCCCTGGTAGTACCCGACGATGACCTGCCCGGCGAGCTGCTTCGTCGTCAGCTTCGAGACGTCACCCGTAGCGGCGTCGAGCTCTGCCTGTGTCGGCAGGCCTGTGTCGGCCTGGGTGCGATTTCCGTCAGCCGGCGCCGATGCGCCGGCCGAACCGGACGCCTTCGACGATGCCGACGATCCGGACGATGACACGGGCTTGCCGTCGTCCGACGAACTGCACGAGGCGAGCGTCATCGACAACGTTGCGGCGGCGACGACCGTCAGGCGGACGCGGCGTCGACGGCGCGCGAGTCGGGCCTGGTCGGCGGCGAAGGCGACGCCCGCGGGGGCGACGTCAGGCGTGCCGGTAACAGGGGTGGTTGCGGGGGTGCGCGGGGTCATCCCATCACCTGTCCGATCGGCATGGAGGAGTCGGCGGGCACGGCGAGCGTCGACGGTGCGATGCCCTTCGCGACGAGGTGCGCGCCGAGCGTCGCGACCATCGCGCCGTTGTCGGTGCACAGGCTCAGTTTCGGCACGCGGATCGAGATGCCCGCCGACGTGCAACGCTGCTCGAGCACCGTGCGCAGCCGCGAGTTGGCCGAGACGCCGCCGCCGACCATGAGGTTGTCGCACTTGTAGTCGCGGCAAGCCATGACGGCCTTCTTCGTGATGACGTCGACGACGGCCTCCTGGAAGGACGCGGCGACGTCGGCGACCGGAACCTCTTCCCCGGCAGCCTGTTTCGTCGCGACCCAGCGGGTGACGGACGTCTTGAGGCCGCTGAACGAGAAGTCGTACCGGTGCTTCTCGAGGTCCTTCTTCGTCGACAACCCACGCGGGAACGGGATGGCCTTCGGGTCGCCGTCCTTGGCCGCCTCGTCGATCGCCGGGCCGCCCGGGTAGGGCAGGCCGAGTACGCGCGCCACCTTGTCGAACGCCTCGCCGCACGCGTCGTCGATCGTGTTGCCGAGGCTGCGCACGTCCGTCGCGATGTCGGGCACGTAGAGCAGGTTCGTGTGGCCGCCGGAGACGAGCAGCCCCATCGTCGGTTCCGGCAGCGGGCCGTGCTCGAGCATGTCGACGGCGACGTGCGCCGCGAGGTGGTTGACGCCGTAGAGCGGCTTGTCGAGGGCGATCGACAGGGCCTTCGCTGCCGCGACACCGACCATGAGCGCACCGGCGAGACCTGGGCCGACGGTGACGGCGATCGCGTCGACGTCGGTGAGCTTGACGCCCGCCGTGTCGCAGGCGCGACGCAGCGACGGGATCAGCGCCTCGAGGTGCGCGCGGCTCGCGATCTCGGGCACGACGCCACCGAAGCGGGCGTGCAGATCCATCGAACTCGCGACCTCGTTGGCGAGCAGCGTCGTGCCGCGCACGAGGCCGATGCCTGTCTCGTCGCACGAACTCTCGATGCCGAGGACGAGGGGTTCGCGGGTGGCGGTGAGGCTCATCGGGTCTCCTTCAGGAGCTTGCGCATGATGACGGCGTCGACGTCACCGGGTTGGTAGTAGCGGCGGCGCACGGTGAGGCGATCGAACCCGGCGCGTTCGTAGAGACGCAGCGCAGGGTCGTTGTCTGCGCGTACCTCGAGCAGCAGGGCTTCGGCGCCCGCGTGCGTGGCGGCGGTGACGAGGTGATCGAGCAGCCGACGCCCCAGCCCGGTGCCGCGCGCCTCGGGGGTGACGGCGATCGTCATGACGTCGGCAGTGCTGCCGGCCACGTCGAGCCCGGCGTAGCCGAGGATGTGTTCTGGGTGACAATTCGCCGAGACGTGAGGTGCGCCGTCGTTTCGCGGCATCGACGGTGCGCTTGGCTCGCGGTCATCGGCGTCGTCCGGCGAGGCCTCTGGGGCGTGCGCCGTGCCGTCAGCCACGACGCGCTGCTGCGGCACAGCAGCGCCCACTGCGACGACGTATTGACGGCGCGGGCGTGCGGCGAACTCGTCCCACCACGTGCGTTCGCGCCACGCGTCGTGCTCGAACAGCTGCGCATCGAGGGCCGCGAGGGTCTCGATGTCGCGCCAGGTGGCGGGGCGCAGGGCGACGTCAGCACTCGCCGTCGCCGCGGCAGGCTGCGCAGCGGGCTCTGGTGACGGGGTGTGGTCCGCGAGGCGGGCCACTGACGAATCGCTCGAAGGAATAGCCGACAAACCCTGCGGTGCAACGCTGTTCATCGACCGAGAACGCGCGCGATGGGTGCCGCAGCAGCGGGCACGGCGTCAGGGCGGCGCAGGTAGAGAGGTTCGGTGTCGAGCAGGCGCTCCCCCGCCATGACGCGCTCGTGCGCGACGATCGCGAGGTCGGCAGCGTCGACGTCGAGCAGCACCTCAGCCTCGCCTGCTCCCGTCAGGGCCGCGTCGCCGGACGTGTCGACAGCGCCGGCCGCGGCTGCCCGCGTCGCGTCATGGAGAACGTCGGCGTAGAGCCTCGCACCGCGACCGACGGCGGGAGTGTCACCGAGCTGTTCGGCGACCGCGGCGGCCTTGTCGACGGCCGGGTCGCCCGGGACGATCGGCCCACCGTCGAGGTCGTAATGCGCCCAGTAGATCTCCTTGCGGCGCGCGTCCGTCGCGACGAGTAGCGGGCCGCGCATCCCGAGCGTCTGCGCACGATGCGCGAGGGCGTCGAGGGAGCACACGCCCCCGATGGGCAGGTCGAGGGCGTAGGCGAACGTCATCGCCGTCATGACGCCGACGCGCAACCCGGTGAACGGCCCCGGCCCGACGCCGACGGCGACGCGCGACAGGTCCGCGGGCGCCACGTCGGTTTCCGCGAACATCGCCTCGATCGCGGGTGCCAGGATCTCGGTGTGACGCCGCGCGTCGATCGTCGAGGTGCGGGCGACGACGTCACGCCCGTCGTGAAGGGCTGCCGTGACGGCGGAGGTGGACGTATCGATCGCGAGAAGCACCCGTCCAGCTTATCGGCGGGACGCAACTCGCCTGACGAAGCTGCCGGCTGGCTGGGCGCGGAGGGCTCACGTCGAGCAGCTCCGGGCGAGGTACCGGCCGACGCGGAACGCACACGTTGCCCGAGGCTGCGGCTGCGACTGCAGCACGGTCACGACCGCTGCACGAGAAATGTGCATCTGCAGGACGAATGTGCGTGACATTCCTCGTGCAGATGCACATTTCTCGTGCAGCGATGCAGGTGCTGGCTGCGATGCTCAGTCGGCGACGAGCCCCAGAGCCGCGACGAGGTCGATGTCCGCCCAGCGCGGCCCGGCCGTCTCGACGGTGACGGTGCGGTCGTCGAGCCCGGTCAACGTGAGGTGCATCCGGTCCTCGGACAGCCCCTCGGCCATCCCGGCGCCCCATTCGACGACGGTGACGGCGTCGTCGACGAACGTGTCGAGGTCGAGGTCGTCGAGTTCACCGAACCCGCCGAGTCGGTAGGCGTCGACGTGGACGAGGGCCGGCCCGTCACCCAGCGACCGGTGCTCACGCGCGATGACGAACGTCGGGCTCGTGACATCACCCCGCACGTTCAGTGCCGCACCGAGGCCGCGCGTCATCGTCGTCTTGCCTGCTCCGAGATCGCCCGTCATGACGACGACGTCCCCCGCGCGCAGCACACCCGCGAGCGCCGCACCGAACGCGGTCGTCGCGTCGGCGTCGGGCAGGTGCTTGCTGCCGCGAATCACCAGGTCATTCACAGTCCGAGCTCCTTCGCCAGGCTTCCCGTATAGACGCGCGGCAGCCGCGTGCTCATGCGCGTGACGATCTCGTAGCTGATCGTGCCGGCGGCGTCAGCCCAGTCCTGGGCGCTCGGGCCCTGGGTGCCGTCGGACGCGCGCCCGAACAGCACGACCTCATCGCCGGCCGCGACGGCGGCGTCCCCGGCGTCGGTGACGATCTGGTCCATGCAGACGCGGCCGGCAATGGTGGTGCGCGCGCCCGCCACCAGGAGCGGGCCGACGTTCGACGCGGCGCGCGGCACGCCGTCTGCGTACCCGACGGGGATGTCGGCGAGCGTCGTCTCACGCGGCGTCGTGTACGTGTGGCCGTAACTCACGCCCTGCCCGGCCGGTACGCGCTTCGTCACCGTGACGTTCGCGGTGATCGACATCGCGGGGCGCAGCGTCAGCTCCTCGCTCGTCGCGAGGTCGGGTGCGGGCGAGAGCCCGTAGAGCGCGAGCCCGGGGCGGACGAGGTCGAAGCGCGCCTCTGGCAGGAAGAACGTCGCCGGCGAGTTCGACATGTGCCGCACCTCGAGTTCGAACCCGGCACTTTCACAGTCGGTTGCGGCGGAGGTGAACCGTTCGATCTGGGCGGTGTTCTCGGGGTGGCCGGGTTCGTCCGCGCGCACGAAGTGCGTCATCAATCCGACGACCTCGACATCACCCGTTGCCTGAGCAGCCTTCGCAGCCTCGACGAGGCGCGGCCAGTCGTCCCCATAGGCGCCGTTGCGGGCGAGGCCCGTGTCGACCTTGAGGTGCACGCGCGCCCGACGCCCGACGCGGCGCGCCGCGGCAGCGATCCCGTCGAGTTCGCCGACGGACGGCGCCCCGAGATCGATGCGCGCCTCGATGGCATCGGCGAACGGTGAGCCGGGAGCGTGCAGCCACGACAGCACCGGAACATCGAGGTCGCCGGCGCCCTCGGCGGCCGCGCGACG
Source organism: Dermacoccus sp. CCH2-D9 (assembly GCF_001556795.1). Classification (NCBI taxonomy): domain Bacteria; kingdom Bacillati; phylum Actinomycetota; class Actinomycetes; order Micrococcales; family Dermacoccaceae; genus Dermacoccus; species Dermacoccus sp. CCH2-D9. The sequence continues at coordinate 17,519 of NZ_LSJT01000101.1, read as the reverse complement.
AAGCGTCATCGCCTCAGCCAACTGCGCGACACCGAGCCACGTCGCGCCCCCGTTGACGGCGGCGCGGGCGCTCGGCACGAGACCGTGACCGTACGCGTCGCCCTTGACGACACCGAGAACGGAGGCGCCCTCGGCGCGACGCGTCATCTCGTTGGCGTTGTCGGCGATGGCATCGAGATCGACGACGACGCGCGCCGGCGCGTTGCCGAGCAGTGCTGGGGCGGCTGAGTGAGTCATGATGCGCCCATTTTCTCACCCACCCCGCCCGCACTCAGCACCCCGACCCGCCCCAACGGCGATTCCCGTCCACATCGGCGATTTTCGCCCACATCCAACAGACGTTGCCATGCCAGGTTCGAGGTGCGCCTGCAGCCGCCGTCACCACATGAGTGTGGACACGAATCGCCGACGGGGACGGGAATCGCGAAGGGGGACGCCGTTCGCAGGGCGGACGCGGTGGTGCACGGACGTCAGAGGCGGCCGGCGTGCAGGTCGTCGTCGAATCTCGTCTTGATCTCGACGAGCTCGGCGATGGCGCGTCCGACGTTCGAGGCGACGTCGAGCGCCCGCACCGGGCCGCCGGGGTTGGCCAGGTGCGCCGCCCGCCCGTGGATGTACGTCGCGACGGTGCATGCTGCCGACGCCTCGATCCCCGCTGCGAGCGCCACCCCGACGATCCCCGCGAGGACGTCGCCCGTCCCGGCCGTCGCGAGCCAGTTCGGTGAGCGGTTCTCGACGAAGACAGCCCGGTCGTGCGTGATGCCATCGGCTGATCGTTGCGCCGGACGCGCGATGACGGTCGCGCCGCCCTTGAGCAGCACGACGTATCCCGTCTCGTCGGCCATGCGACGAGCCCACCGCACGGGGTCGGCTTCGACGGCCTCACGCGTCACGTCGTCACCGTCGTCGGTGATGCCGAGCAACGCCAGCGCTGACGCGAGTTCCCCCGCATGCGGCGTGATGACGGTGACGCTGCCCTCGGGCCGCTCGATCTCCTCGAGCCACGTCAGCGCGCCGGCGTCGATGACGACGGGAACGGCCTCGCCGAGCACCTCTATCGCGCTCTCGTAGCGTTCGGAGTTCTTCTCGCGCTCGCTCACGCCATCGATGCCGGAACCAACGACCCAGGCCTGCACCCGGCCCATGCCGTGGACGGCCTCGGGGACGGCGGCGAGCACGAGGTCGGACGGACGTGACGGCCCCACGTACCGCACCATGCCGGCGCCGGCCGTCGCGGCCGCCACCGTCCCGAGTACCGCCGCACCGGGAAACGCGTTGCTGCCCGTCGCCATGCCGACGACGCCGCGCGTGTACTTGTGGTCGTGCGGTCCAGGAATCGGCCAGCGTCCCGCGTACTGCTGCACGCTCCATCGCAGCGCATCGGTGCTCAGACCGTCGAGCTCGGCGAGCCCGATGTCGACGACTACCACCTCACCCGCCGCGCGTGGGTCGAGCAGCATCGACGTCTTGAGTGCTCCGAACGTCACCGTGCGGTCAGCCGTGATGCCAGGTGTCGGGCAGTCGACGGCGACGACGTGCGTCTCGCGCCCGATCGCCCGTACGGCAGATGCCCACGGCGCCGCGTCCGAGTCGTCCTCGCCATGCGAGCCGCTCGAGCCCCGCGAGGCGCGCGCGCCGATGCCCAGAATGCCGTCGACGACGAGGTCCGCGGCCGTGATGGTCTGCAGCGAGCGTGGCCCGTCGCAGTGTTCGCCACCGCACTCGCTGTGCGGCCCCTGCGGGTGCTCGATGACGTCGAGACCCGCGTCGCGCACCGCGGCGAGACCCTCCTCGTGCGCTCTGCCGGCGACGAGCACGACGTCGGCACGCACTCCGAAGTCGCGCGCGAGGTCACGGGCAGCGAACAGCGCGTCACCGCCGTTGTTCCCAGGCCCGACGAGCACGACGACGCGGTCAGCGCGCAGCCTGCGCACCTCATCGGCGACGACGCGCGCCACCGCAGCGGCAGCGCGCTGCATGAGCGTGCCGCTCGTCAGCAGCTCGCCGCTCGCCTTCTCCGCCTCACGAACCCACGTCACCGACGCCGTCCGCAGCAGGTCGTCACCGTCGAGCCGCCCGACGTACTCGATGTCGTTCTCCATCGTCATGCCTCCTCGCCCGACGGCCGACGCGAAGCCACCGTCGCCCCAGCTGCCGTGACCCGTAGTGCAACTCATCGTCATGCCTCCGCGATGACGACGGCCGACGCGATGCCACCGTCGTGAGTCAGCGAGAGGTGCAGAGCGTCGACACCGAGGTCGTCCATGCGGGAGGCGACCGTCCCGCCCGTGCGCAGGAACGGTTGCCCCTGCGCGTTGGTGTCGACCTCCGCGTCCTGCCAGCTCATCCCGGGCGGCGCGCCGAGCGCCTTGCTCAACGCCTCCTTCGCCGCGAACCGGGCCGCGAGCGAGCGCACGTGCAGATCACGCTCCAGCGGTGTGAACAAGCGCTCACGCATTCCGGGCGAGCTTTCCAGTGTCTCGGCGAACCGGTCGATCTCGACGACGTCGATGCCCACTCCCACGATCATGAGTTCAGTCAATCACTTGTCGCCTCGAGACCGAGCCCCGAGCAACACGGCGCCGTCGTTGACGAACGGGGCGACCGGGCCTCGCGACGCAGGCCGCCTGCATACGACGGGGCGCCCCCACATGATGGTGGGAGCGCCCCGTCGGCGTCGGCGCGCATCACTCCACGGTGACGCTCTTGGCCAGGTTGCGCGGCTGGTCGACGTCAAGGCCCTTGGCCGTCGACAGTTCGAGGGAGAACACCTGCAGCGGCACGATGGCGAGCAGCGGTGCGAGCAGCGGAGCCGACTTCGGGATGCGGATGACCTCGTCCGCGAACGGCATGACGGCTTCGTCGCCCTCCTCCGCGATGACGAGCGTACGTGCGCCGCGCGCACGGATCTCCTGGATGTTGGAGACGACCTTGCCGTGCAGACCGTGCGGCGTGTCGGGGCCGGGCACCACGATGAACACCGGCTGCCCGGCGTCGATCAGCGCGATCGGGCCATGCTTGAGCTCACCGGCGGCGAAGCCCTCGGCGTGGATGTAGGCGAGCTCCTTGAGCTTGAGCGCACCCTCCATCGCGATCGGGTAGCCGACGTTGCGGCCGAGGAACAGCACCGAGCGGGTGTCGGCCATGAAGCGGGCGATCTCGCGGGTGCGCTCGAGGTGGCCGAGCACCTCCTCGATCTTGGCCGGCATCTCCTGCAGCTCGCCCATGACCTTGGCCGCGTCGTCGGCGTACGTGCCGCCGCGCAGCTGCGCGAGGTAGAGGCCGAGGATGTAGCAGGCCGTGATCTGCGCGAGGAACGCCTTCGTCGAGGCCACCGCGATCTCCGGGCCGGCGTGCGTGTAGAGCACGGCGTCGGACTCGCGCGGAATCGTCGCGCCATGCGTGTTGCAGATCGACAGCGTGCGGGCGCCGAGCTCCTTGGCGTGCTTGACGGCCATGAGCGTGTCCATCGTCTCGCCCGACTGCGAGATCGACACGACCAGCGTGCGCTCGGAGACGATCGGGTCGCAGTAGCGGAACTCGTGCGCGAGCGACACCTCGACCGGGATGCGCGTCCAGTGCTCGATCGCGTACTTGGCGACCATGCCCGCGTACGCGGCGGTACCACACGCGACGATCGTGATGCGGTCGATGGCCTTGAGGTCCTCTTCGGAGATGCGGATCTCGTCGAGCGTCAGGCGCCCTGCCTCGTCCGTACGGCCGAGCAGCGTGTCGCGCACCGCGTCCGGCTGGTCGAAGATCTCCTTCTCCATGAACGTGTCGTAGCCGCCCTTCTCGGCGGACGCCGCGTCCCAGTCGACGTGGAACGTCTTGCCCTGCGCCGCGGAACCGTCGAAGTTGCACACCTCGACGGCCTCGGGGGTGATGACGACGACCTGGTCCTGGTCGACCTCCATCGCCTCCTTGGTGTACCCGATGAAGGCGGCGACGTCGGAGCCGAGGAAGTTCTCGCCCTCACCGAGGCCGATGACGAGCGGCGAGTTGCGGCGCGCCGCGACGACCTGGTTCGGGCTGTCGGCGTGCACGGCGAGGAGCGTGAACGCGCCCTCGAGACGGTTGACGACCTCGAGCATCGCGTCCTTCAGATCGCCCGCGTACGCCTTCGCGAGCAGGTGCGCGACGACCTCGGTGTCCGTCTCGGACGCGAACTCGACGCCGTCCTCGAGCAGCTGCGCGCGCAGCGGGTGGAAGTTCTCGATGATGCCGTTGTGGATGAGCGCCAGCTTGCCGTCCGTGCCGCCACGGTGCGGGTGGGCGTTCGCGTCCGTCGGGCCACCGTGCGTCGCCCAGCGCGTGTGACCGATGCCGGTCGCACTCGCGGGAAGCGGGTGGTTCTCCAGCTCGGCGCGCAGGTTGGCCAGCTTGCCGGCCTTCTTCGCCGTCGAGACGTGATCGCCCGTCACCAGGGCGATGCCGGCCGAGTCGTAGCCGCGGTACTCGAGGCGGGCGAGGCCCTCCATGACGACGGCCTCAGCGCGCTCGTCGACCTTCGAGCCGACGTATCCAACGATTCCACACATGCGATTCAGACTACCGGCACGCGCGCGCCGCCCACGAATCCCCCAACGTTCACGAAGCCGTCCCCGCACGGACTTGGCACAATGACACCGTGACCCGCGCCCACCACCCGCCGCTGCCGAGCCCCTACGTCGAACTCACCCGAGCCGACTGGGCCCGCCTGCGCGACACCCACCCCATCGACCTGACGAGCGACGACGTGCGCCGCCTCGCCGGGCTCGGCGAACGCATCGACCTCGCCGAGGTCGAGGACGTCTACCTTCCCCTTTCGCGCCTGCTCAACTTCTACGCCGCCGCGACGCAGAACCTGCACCGCACGACGACGGACTTCCTCCAGGAACGCCCCGCCAAGACACCCTTCATCATCGGCGTCGCCGGCTCCGTCGCCGTCGGCAAGTCGACGACCGCCCGCGTCCTGCAAGAACTGCTCGCGCGCTGGCCCGACACGCCCCGCGTCGAACTCATCACCACCGACGGCTTCCTCTACCCCAACGCCGAACTCGAACGCCGCGGCATCATGGACCGCAAAGGCTTCCCCGAGAGCTACGACCGACGCGCCCTCGTCCGCTTCGTCGCCGAGGTCAAGGGCGGCAAGGCGGAAGTCGAAGCGCCCGTCTACAGCCACCTCGTCTACGACATCGTGCCGGACGAGAAAATCGTCGTGCGCCAACCCGACATCCTCATCGTCGAAGGCCTCAACGTCCTGCAACCACCTGTCTCGACGCCCGGGCAACCCACCCGCTCGACGCTCACCGTCAGCGACTTCTTCGACTTCAGCGTCTACGTCGACGCCCGCGAAACCGACATCCGCGAGTGGTACATCAACCGGTTCCTGCGCCTACGCGAAACTGCGTTCGCCGACCCCGACTCCTACTTCCACCGCTACGCCCGACTCGACGACGACGAAGCCGTCACCCTCGCCACCCGCATCTGGGAGAGCATCAACCTGCCCAACCTCATCGACAACGTCCAACCCACCCGCGGCCGCGCCACCGCCATCCTGCGCAAGAGCAGCAACCACGCCGTCGACAGCGTCAAACTGAGGAAGCTGTGATGTCCCTCGCCGCCATCACGCAAGGTTGCCTGCGCAATGAGCGGTCGGCGAGCGGGACGTCAGAGCAACTCGCGCACCTGCACCGGCGCGTACCGATGCGGCCGTCAAGCTGGTGGTCTGCGGGCAAGGCGGTCCTGCACCCCTGACGGGTCAGTGGGTGCGGGCGTGCTCGTCGGAATCGAAACGGTCGCGGACGTCGTCGCGCCCGAAGACCTCGTCGTCCTGGTCGAAGGCCCCGTGGCGGCGCTCGGCTGCGTCGAAGTCGTCATCCAGATCGTCGAGAGTGTCGAAGTCGTCGCGCGACTCCTCATCCGGGTGACGACGGCGATCCGCCGCCCACAACGCCATCCAGACGACGGCGAACAGCGCCGCCACCGCGAGACCCGCGAGCAAGCCACCCCCCGCGCCGAACAGGAACTGCGAGCCGACGCCCGTGCGCTTGCTCTCCCCGAACTCCGGCGCCGCACCCGACGACGCCTTCCCGGCACTGACCGCGGCGAAGACCGTCGCGACGAACGCGACAACCCAGTACGCGATCCCGAAGAGCTTGTTCTGGACGAGACGCACGGTCGAGCCTTCCTCACGATCGGTGACCCGCCACCTCCCCGCGGCGGATCGTCGAAGCACACGCTACCCAGTCACGAGCCCACTGCGCGCGCGCCACACCGACACCGCCGCCACCGGCTCACATCGGACGCAGCGTGCACGCGGCCAGACCCCGTCAGGCCCCACGCGTCGGCGACACGATCAGCCCACGCGCCGGCCGTCAGTTCGCGAGCACCGGCGCGACGATCAGCCCACGCGCCGGCCGTCAGTTCGCGAGCACCGACGTCACGAGCGCCGCGATGGGGCTGCGTTCCGACCGCGTCAACGTCACGTGCCCGAACAGTGCGTGCCCCTTAAGCTTCTCGACGACCGCGGCGATGCCGTCATGGCGCCCCACCCGCAGGTTGTCGCGCTGCGCGACGTCATGCGTCAGCACGACGCGCGAGTTCTGGCCCATGCGCGACAGCACCGTCAGCAGCACGTTGCGCTCCAACGACTGCGCCTCGTCGACGATGACGAACGCGTCGTGCAGCGAACGCCCACGGATGTGCGTCAGTGGCAGCACCTCGAGCAGGTCGCGCGCGATGATCTCGTCGACGACCTCCTTGCTCACGACGGCGCCGAGCGTGTCGAACACCGCCTGAGCCCACGGGCCCATCTTGTCGTTCTCACTGCCCGGCAAGTACCCGAGCTCCTGGCCGCCGACGGCGTACAGCGGGCGGAAGACGATCACCTTGCGGTGCGCGCGACGCTCCATGACCGCCTCGAGGCCCGCGCACAGCGCGAGCGCGCTCTTGCCGGTGCCGGCCTTCCCGCCGAGGCTGACGATGCCGACGTCGAGGTCGCTCAACAGGTCGATGGCGATGCGCTGCTCGGCGGAGCGGCCGTACAACCCGAACAGGTCGCGGTCGCCGCGCACGATCTTCACCACGTTTCCCGGCATGACGCGCCCGAGCGCCGAACCGGACGCCTCGCCGTCGGCGCTCAGGATGACGCCGGTGTTGACGGGCAGATCCTCGAGGCCGTCGAGCGTGACGCGCCCCGTCGCGTACAGGGTGTCGATCTCACTCGCGTCGACGCTGCGTTCGACGATGCCCGTCCACCCCGAGTCGGGCACCCCGTCGGCGCGGTACTCATCGGCCGACAGCCCGGTTGCGGACGCCTTGATGCGCATCGGCAGGTCCTTGCTCACCACCGTCACGTCGTGGCCCTCGGCCGCGAAGTTGGCGGCGACCGCGAGGATGCGCGAGTCGTTGTCACCGAGTCGGAAACCCGCGGGCAGGGCGCCGGGGTCGGTGTGGTTGAGTTCGACGCGCAGCGTGCCGCCATCACCGATCGGGACGGGGTGGTCGAGGCGGCCGTGACGCACGCGCAGGTCGTCGAGCAGGCGCAGGCACTCACGCGCATAGTAGCCGAGCTCGGGGTGATGACGTTTGGCCTCGAGCTCGGTGACGACGACGACTGGGAGCACGACGTGGTGCTCGGCGAACCGGGTGAACGCGCGCGGGTCGGACAACAGCACGGACGTGTCGAGCACGTACGTCTTGACGCGCTGGGCGACGGCGGCGTTCGTCGTCGCGCCGTCATCGGTTCCGGGCCTGAGGCCCGATTCGAGCTGGGTGGTCGAGGTGAGCGCGCCCGCGGCGCCCCCCGTCGTGAGGGTGTCCGCCAGGGTCATCGTCGATTCCTCGGGTCACGGGTGCGAACGCGCCGGCCGGGCGCCCGCGAGGAGCCGTCGTGCACCCCTCGTCCTCGACGCTAACGGCGGCGCCACCGCAGGTCGGCGGCCAGCCTGAGAAGCCTGCATGAACTTCACGTGAATGGCCGCCGCAGCGACGCGTCACGACCCGAAACGACGCTCGCGTTCGGCGTAGGCGCGCAGCGCGCGCAGGAAGTCGACGCGACGGAAGTCGGGCCAGAACGCTTCGCAGAAGTAGAACTCGCTCTGCGCGGACTGCCACAGCAGGAAGCCGCCGAGGCGCTGCTCCCCCGAGGTGCGGATGACGAGATCCGGGTCGGGCTGGCCCTTCGTGTAGAGGTAGTCGCCAACGCTGTCGATCGTCAGACGCTGCGCGAGCTGCGTCATGTCCTCACCGCGCTCGGCCGCGTCGAGCAGGATGGCGCGGAAAGCGTCGACGATCTCCTGACGCCCGCCGTACCCGACGGCGATGTTGACGACCATTCCGTCGCCGTCCTGCGTCGCGCTGACGGCGTTCTCCAGCCGGGTGCGCGTCGCCTCCGGCAGCAGCCCGAGGGCGCCGACGAGGTTGAACCGGCGGTTGCCGGCTGCGGAGAGTTCGTCGACGACGTCCTCGATGATGGCGAGCAGTGGCGCGAGCTCGGTCTCGCTGCGCTTGAGGTTGTCGGTCGACAGCAACCACAGCGTCACGACCTCGATGCCGAGCTCCTCGCACCACGTGAGCAACGGTTCGATGTTGTCGGCGCCCGCCTTGTGACCGTGCGCGGTGTTCGCGCCCCTCTTCTTCGCCCAGCGACGGTTTCCGTCGAGCATGAGGCCGACGTGACGCGGGAGACGCTCGGGAGGCAGGCCCTTGACGAGTTGGCGCTCGTAGGCGGTGTACAGCACGTCGCCCGGTCCGCGCATGGCTGCCTCCTCGTGGTGTGGCGCTGGGTTGACGATATCAACGCCGGAGCAGGTGGCCTGCCCCGGCGCCGCGACGATCAGTGCTGTGCGCTGCCGATCGGGTCGTCGTCCCCGCGCGGCGCGGAGTCTGCCTCGCGTGCGCCGACGCTCTGCTCGCGCTCGGTGAACGTCATCTTGCGCAGGTGCGTGTTCATCGAACGGAACAGGAACCAGCACGCGAGCGCCAGGCCGAAGAGCACGAGGAAACCCCAGATGCCTGCGGTGACCTCGACGGATTCGTTGCCGCCCATCAGTGTTCCTTCCGTTCGACGACGTCGTCGATCACCATTGTGACAGCGCCGCTCGTCGCGAGTGCATCCGCCTGCTCGGGTGATCCGAGCCCGGCGAACAGGTCGTCCTCGTCCGGGGTGAGCGGCACCGCGCTCAGTGCGAGATCCCATTCCTCTGTCGGCCACGCCTTGCCCTGCTCGCGCGCGTCGAGCGCGAAGAACATGCCGTCGGGGTCGATCTGCGTCGCGTGGGCGAGCAACGCCCGCGAGCGCACGTCGAACCACTCGTCGCAGCGCACCCGCGTCGTGACGCGCCCCTCGGGCCGGTCGCTGCGGCGCTCCAGCCATTCGGGGTACGGCGAATCGCGCCCGTCCTTCACGAGGGCCTCGTGGTAGGCGCTCAGCTTCGCGCGGGTGAAGGTGCGGTCGTAGTAGACCTTGAGCGGCTGCCACGGCGCACCGGCGTGCGGGTAGGCGTCCGGATCGCCCGCCGCGCGGACGGCGGCGATCGTCACGACGTGCGTCATGATGTGGTCCGGGTGCGGGTAACCGCCGTTCTCGTCGTACGTCGTGACGACGTGGGGGCGGCGCTCGCGGATGACCCGCACGAGCGCCTCGACGGTGATGTCGAGCGGCTCCAGCGCGAAGCATCCGTCGGGCAGCGGCGGCAGCGGGTCCCCCTCGGGCAGACCCGAATCGACGAAGCCCAGCCAGACGTGCTCGAAGCCGACGACCTCGCGCGCCTTCGCCATCTCCGCGCGACGCAGCGCGACGAGGTCACTCTTGACCTGCGGGTCGTCGACGAGGCGCGGGTTGAGCACGTCACCACGTTCGCCGCCGGTGCAGGTGACGACGGTGACGTCGTCCCCCTCGGCGAGGTAGCGCGCCATCGTCGCTGCGCCCTTGCTCGATTCGTCGTCGGGGTGCGCGTGCACCGCCATGAGCCGGAATCCGCCTGCCACCTGACACCTCGTATCGTGAGACCTGTTGAACTGCTCCGCAGGCGAACCCGCGAAGCACCCATTGTGACAAAGGAGAGCGAGTGCCCCTCGAACGCCCACGGGCCGAACAACGCAAGTGGTGGATCATCGGCACGCTCGGCGTGGTCCTCATGACGGCGTTCTGCATCTGGTTCGGCATCCAGTGGACGTCGAACACGGTCACCGCGAACCAACACGGCTTCAAGGTGCTCTCCGACGATCGCATCCAGGTGAGCTGGGACGTCATCCCCAGCGACAAGGACAAGCCGGTGACCTGCACGCTCATCGCGCTCAATGACCGCCGCGACGTCCTCGGTTCGAAGTCGGTCTCGCTCAAGCCGAGCCCCTACGACTCGACGACGTACACCGACGTCGTGCGCACCACGTCGCGCGCCGTCTCGGGCACCGTCAAGGAGTGTCACTACACGGGCGAGGAGGCTCAGGCCGAGTGACGTCGCGGCGTCGATGCCGCGGCACACTCTGCCGCTGACGACGCGCGCAAGAGCCGTCGACGACGTGCGTTCTCGCGCCATGGCGCTAGAATGGTGGTTTCACCTGGGCTGAGACGCGCACCGCCGCCGGCGGACACCGCAGCGTCTTGGCCTTGTTCTTTCGTGCGGGAGACCGTGCGAGACCCGAAAGCACAGCAAGGAGAAGACCGTGAGCGAGACCACCACCTCCTCCAGCTTCCTGACGCAGGACGCATACGACCGTCTCTCGGCGGAACTCGAGCACCTCAAGGGAGAGGGCCGTTCCGACATCGCGAAGCGCATCGAAGCCGCGCGCGAGGAGGGCGACCTCAAGGAGAACGGTGGCTACCACGCCGCCAAGGAGGAGCAGGGCAAGATGGAGGCCCGCATCCGCCAGCTCGAGTCGCTGCTGCGCGACGCCGTCGTCGGGGAGGCACCGAAGGACAACGGCATCGTCGACTCCGGCATGGTCGTCACCGTCGAGATGTTCGGTGACACCGAGACGTTCCTGCTCGGCAGCCGTGAGATCGCCGGGGACGCCGACATCGACGTCTACTCCGAGCAGTCGCCGCTCGGTGAGGCGATCATGGGCAAGAAGGTCGGCGAGGAGACCTCCTACGACGCCCCGAACGGCAAGACGATCGAGGTCAAGATCGTCGACGCGAAGCCGTACGCCGGCTGACGCATCGTTCGGCACGACACGAAGAGGGCAGCCCCGTGGTGGGGTTGCCCTCTTCGTGCATCCGACGCGACGCGTGCGCCGGCTCCGGTGTGCGCGGCCGGCTGGTCCGCCTCAGACGGTGCCAGTCGTCACCTGCGCCGCGACGGAGATGGCCAGCAGCGCGCTGACGCCGAGCAGCAGCCAGCCCCAGACCCATTCGGCCTGGGCCGGCCGTGGCCGACGCAGATCACTGCGCGGGCCCCGCGCCCCGAGGTGGGCGACGACGTCGGCCGGAGGCTCGGGGCGGTCCTGGTCGAACGGGCCGCCCTGCGTGTCGGCCCACCACTGCTCCGCCCGCGTGATGCCGGCCTCGTCGCGCGCCCACGCGGCGCGCGCCGCCCGCGCGCGACGCAGCAGGTACAGCGCCGCGACGAGCGCCACGCCCGCGAGGACGAGGCGCACGACGACACCCGTCATCGCGTGGAGTCGAGTGCGTTTCGCAGGTCGGCGACGAGGTCGTCGGCCTCCTCGATGCCCACGGAGAGACGGATGAGGGCGGCCGGTACCTCGAGGTCCGTGCCGGCGACGGAGGCGTGCGTCATCTTCGCCGGGTGCTCGATGAGCGACTCGACGCCGCCGAGGCTCTCGCCGAGGGTGAAGATCTTCGTGGCATTGCAGACCTCGAGCGCGCGCTCCATGCCGCCGGCCACCTCGAAGCTCACCATGCCGCCGAAACGTTTCATCTGCTTGACGGCGACGTCGTGGCCCGGGTGCGAGGCGAGGCCCGGGTAGTAGATCTTCGTGACGTCATCACGGCTCGCCAGGAACTCGACGATCTTCTCGGCGTTGTCGCAGTGACGCTCCATGCGCACCGACAGCGTCTTGAGACCGCGCAACGTCAGCCAGCTGTCGAACGGACCGGAGATGGCGCCGATCGCGTTCTGGTGGAAGCCGATGCGCTCCGCGGCGTCTTCGAACTCGGGCACGCCGATGTTCTTCGCGACGACGACCGCTCCCCCGACGACGTCGGAGTGGCCGCCCGAGTACTTCGTCGTCGAGTGCACGACGATGTCGGCGCCGAGCGCGATCGGCTGCTGCAGGTAGCTCGAGGCGAACGTGTTGTCGACGACGAGCAGTGCGCCCGCCTCGTGCGCGACGGCCGCGAGCGCCGTGATGTCGGCGATGCCGAGCTTGGGGTTGGTCGGAGTCTCCACCCAGATCAGCTTGGTCTTGTCGGTGACGGCGGCGCGCACGGCGTCGACGTCGGCGATGGGTGCCGTCGAGTACTCGACGCCCCAGCTCTTCGTCACCTTGTCGACGAGGCGGTAGGTGCCGCCGTAGGCGTCGGTGGGGATGACCATGTGCTCACCCGGGCGCAGGATCGAGCGGATGACGGTGTCCGAGCCCGCGAGACCAGAGGCGAACGCGAAACCCTTGGCGCCGCCCTCGAGAGCGGCGATGCACTCCTCGAGCGCCGTGCGCGTCGGGTTGGCCGAGCGGCTGTACTCGTAACCCTCACGCAGACCGCCGACGCCGTCCTGCTTGTACGTCGAGGTCTGGTAGATGGCCGGAACGACCGCGCCCGTGCGCGGGTCGGGCTCCTGCCCTGCGTGGATCGCGCGGGTCGTGAAACCGAGGGTCGAGAGGTCGGAGAGGTCTGCGTTCTCGTTGTCGTGCGTCATGCCGACAAGCCTAGTGCTGCGCACCGGCAACCCCGAAAGTCGTGCGAATCCGGCACCGAGGCCGCACTGCACACGGCGCATGAGGACGCGACGACGGCCCCACCTCGTCGACACGGGGTGAGGCCATCGGGTTCGCTCGGGTCAGACGTCGAGCGCCCGGTCGAGTTCCTTGTAGTCGATGCCGGCCGGCGCCTTGGCGATGACGCTCTGCAGCAGGCCGAGGCGAGCGGCCTTGAGTGCCTCGTCGTCAGCCATGACGAGGACGTCGTCGAAGAACCTGTTGAGCGGCTCGGTGAGACCCGAGGCGTCCGCGAACCACTGCGTCAGCGAGTCACCCGAGTGGTCCGGCAGTGCCTCGACGAGCGGAGCCAGCGTCGTCTCGGCCTCGTCGGTGAGCACGGACGCATCGAAGCCCGGCTGGGTGCCCGCAGGCACGATGCGCGTGATGCGCTGCGTCACCTGCACGAGGGCGCGGAACGCCTCGTCATCGCGCAGAGCCTCGACGTCGGCGAGCACCGCGGCCGCGCGACCGGGCGTTCCGGCGCTCGGGCTGAGGGCCGTGACGAGCGCCGCCGAGACGCCTTCGTCGCGCAGCTGCTGGCCGAAGCGGCCCTCGACGAACTCGAGCGCCGACGCGAGCGCCTCGCCCGAGACCTCGACGCCCTGCTCACGCAGTCGCGCGGCGGCAGCGTCGAAACCGTCGCTCACGCTGATGGCGGCCACGGCCGGCACACCGCGCAGGATCGACACGACGCCGAGCGCCGCGCGGCGCAGCGCGAACGGGTCGGACGAGCCGGTCGGCTTCGCGCCGATGGCGAACATCGCGGTGAGCAGATCGAACCGGTCGGCCAGCGCGAGCAGCGCGCCCGGCGTCGAGGAGGGCAGCGAGTCGCCCGCCGAGCGCGGCTTCTCCATCTCGAACAGGGCATCGGCCACAGCCGGGGCCTCCCCCGCCTTCAGCGCGTATTCGCGCGCCATCGTTCCGGCGAGGCTCGACAGTTCGACGACCATCGCCGTCGACAGGTCGAACTTCGCGAGCGCGCCGGCACGCGACAACGTTGCCTGCTCATCGCCCGTGAGTTCAACGGACGCAGCGAGTTTCGTCGACACGTCCTTGATGCGGTCCGCACGCTGCGCGAACGAACCGAGACGGTTCTCGAACGTCAGCTTGTCGATCTGCGCGCGGAAGTCGTCGAGCGGAACCTTGAGGTCGGCCTCCCAGAAGAACGCCGCGTCCTCATAGCGGGCCCGCAGCACTGACTCGTTGCCGGCGCGCACGACGTCGTCGTCGATCGAGCCGTTGGCCATCGTGACGAAGTACGGCATGAGCGTGCCGGAGGCGTCGCGCACCGGCAGGTAGCGCTGGTGCTTGCGCATGACGGTGGTAAGGATCTGCTCGGGCAGCTCGAGGTAGCGCTCCTCGAAGGTGCCGAGCACACCCTGCGGCTCCTCGACGAGGTTCGTGATCTCGTCGACGAGGCTCGCCTCGCCGTCGATGTCGATCGTGCCGCCGACGCTTTTCGCGAGCGCCAGGGCACCGTCGACGACCTGCCGGCGTCGCGCGGTCGGGTCAAGCACGAAACCGGCCGTTTCGAGCGTCGGGACGAGCTCGTCGGCAGCCCCGCCTTCCTGGGCAGCCAGCAGGTCGACACCCATGGCCTGGACGCCGTGGTGGAGGCCTACCGTCGTCGTGGTGCGACCGCGATCGTCGTGGCCGTCGACGGCCGGCCGGCCAGTGTGATGGCCATCGCTGACCCGCTCAAGGCGACCACCGCGCGGGCGATCGAGGACCTGCGTCGGCGCCGGATGAAGGTCGTCATGCTCACCGGCGACAATGCCACGACTGCCCGGGCCATCGCCGACGAGCTGCACATCGACCAGGTCGTCGCCGACGTCCTGCCCGACCAGAAGCACGGCCACGTGCAGGCCCTGCAGGCCCAGGGCCACGCCGTCGCCATGGCCGGCGACGGCGTCAACGATGCCCCCGCCCTTGCCGCGGCCGATGTGGGTGTGGCCATGGGCACCGGCACCGACGTGGCCATCGAGAGCGCCGACGTGACCCTGCTCGGCGGCGACCTCGCTGCCCTGGTCAAGGCCCGCGACCTGTCGGTCGACACGATGCGCAACATCCGCCAGAACCTGGTCTTCGCGTTCGTGTACAACGTGGTCGGCATCCCGCTGGCCGCTGGCGCCCTCTACCCGGCCTTCGGCTGGCTCCTGTCGCCCGTCATCGCGGCAGCCGCCATGGCCCTCAGCTCGGTCAGCGTGATCACCAATTCCTTGCGGCTTCGTCGCCGCCGCTGACCCCAAGAGCCCAGCCGGTCGTTGTTCACCCCATCACAGATGCCGTGCGCGGGTGTGGGCGAGGCGGTAGGAGTTGGTGCCGGTTTCGATGATGGTGGCGTTGTAGGTGAGACGGTCGACGATCGCTGCGCACAGGCGGGGGTCGGTGAAGGTGTCGGTCCAGGCGGAGAAGGACTGGTTGGACGCGATCGCGATGGCGTTCTTCTCCTCCCGCTCGGTGAGGACCTGGAACAACAGCTCCGCGCCTCGCCGGTCGAGTTCCATGTAGCCGAGCTCATCAATCACGAGGAGGTCGACGCGGCCGTAGCGGTTGATGGTCTTGGTGAGTTGTTTCTCGTCGGCGGCTTCGACGAGCTCGTTCACGAGCCGGGTGGCGAGGGTGTAGCGGACGCGGTAGCCCTGTTCGGCGGCGGCGGTGCCGAGCGCGATGAGTAGGTGGGATTTGCCGGTGCCGGAGTCCCCGATCAGGCACAGCGGGTCGCCGCGGCGGATCCAGTCACCGGTGGCGAGCTCGTTGATGGTGGCGGGGTTGATGTTCGGGTTCGCGGTGAAGTCGAAGTCGGCGAGCCACTTGTCGCGGGGGAAGCCGGCGCTCTTGATGCGGCGCAGGGTGGAGCGCCGGTCGCGGTCGTCGACCTCGGTCAGGAGCAGCTCGGCGAGGAAGCCCTGGTAGGTGAGTTGTTCCTTGGTGGCGGCGGTGATGGCCTCGTCGACGACGGAGCGGATGGTGGGCAGTCGCAAGCGGCGGCAGGCCTGGTCGATCGCGGCCTGGGCGGCTTGTTCGGTGAGGCCGTGACGACGGCGAAGACCTGCCGGACGGGGGCTGGTGGTGGTGGTCATGGGGTTCCTGTCGGGGTGTGGTGGTGGGCTTCGACGGTGGCCGAAGCGGGGTCGGGTTGGCGACGTCGCAACAGCTCGTCGTAGGCGGTGACGGTGGGCAGGGGTCGAGTGTCCTCGGGTAGGTGCGCGATGACCTGGTGCGGGTCGGTGGGGCGTCGTGGTGGCAAGTTCACGACCGTCCCCCGCCTGGTCGGGGTGGTAGGGATGGGTGTGTGGGTGGTGGCGTGGCGGCGGGCTTCGACGGCGACGACGTCGGGGCTGATCGCGCCGACCGACAGGGCGCTGGTGATGCCGGCGATCACCGCCTCGGCGGGGAGGGAGCGGTGGAGCAGGAGCACGTCGATGAGTTCTTGGGTGCCTGCGACGTCACCGCTGGTCTTGCGGGCTGCGGCCCAGAACGCGTCGTGGGCTGCGGTGAATGCCCCCGCCGCTCTGGCTTGGGCCAGGGCGGTGGAGCCTGGGAACGCGCCGGGCTTGTGGCGTAGGACTTCTAGGTAGTGGTCCAGCTCGACCCGGGTCACCCCACGGGTGCCGAGGCGTCGGTGGGTGGCCACTATGGTGCGGCCTTCGAAGACGACCACGCACGAGGCCCGCAGGCTGACGCGGACGCGTTGCCCGATCAGGTGTGCGGGGACGGAGTACTTGACCATGCGGACGGTGATCAGGGCGGAGCGATCGACGCGCGGGTGGAGGATCAGGCCAGGGTCAAAGTCCTCGGCCGGCAACGGCGCCAGGTGGTCGAGTTCGGCGTGGTAGTCCTGCCCGATCGTGTTCGCATGGCCGGTGATGCGGCGGGTGTTGTCATCGTGTTCCCAGGCACGGATCTTGTCGTTGAGTTCGTCCAGGCTGGGGACCTCGGGCATGGGGGTGAGGTGGTTGCGGCGGAACCAGCCGACCTCGCCCTCGACGCCACCTTTCTCGTGGGCGCCGTCGATGCCTGGCTGGCAGTAGAACGCGTCGAAGCCGTAGTGGGAGCGGAACAGCACCCAGCGTTCGTTCTCGTCGCGTAGCCGGTCGCCGCCGTGGATGACCTGCACGACGGCGGAGGTGAGGTTGTCGTAGCGGATGTGTCGGGTGGGGATGCCGCTCAGGGCGTGGAAGGCCTCGATGTGTCCCTCGAGGAAGGCTTCCTGCCCGCCGGTCGGGTAGACGCGGTGGATGGCCTTGCCCGAGTGGGACAGGCGGTAGACGAACATGTGGCACTTGGTCTTGACGCCGTCGAGGATGACGTAGACCTCGCCGAAGTCGACCTCGGCCTCCGCGCCGGGGGCGTGGTCCTGCGGCACCATCGCCTCCACCCGACGCCCGGCCTCCAGATCGATCTGCGCGCGCCGGACCCGCACGTAGTCCCGCACCGTCGAGTACGACAGGTCCGTGGCGCCGTGTTCGTCGCGTAGCCGGGCCAGGATCCTGGTCGCGGTATGACGCTGCTTGCGTGGCGCAGTCAGGTCATAGCGCAGCATCTCGTCAATGGCCGGCTTGTACGGGTCCAGACGCGGTGCCGTACGAACCGGCCTCTTGCGGGGCGGGGGTTCGGCAGCGGCGAGTGCCTGGCGGACGGTGCGGCGA
>NZ_LSJT01000100.1:0-7149 GCF_001556795.1 Dermacoccus sp. CCH2-D9 | reverse complement strand
TGCGGCACCGAACGGCACCACAGAGTCGATGTCACCTATCCGTGCAGCAGTCCCGGCAGCTATGGAGGTCAGATGGGGTTGACATGTTCTTCGTGGCTGGCTGGTTCGCACTGGATGGTGGCATGGGTGACGTGGTACTCCTCGGCGAGCAACGCGGTGACCCGGTCGAGGACGGCGTGTAGCTCGGCGTCGTCGGCCAGCACCACGTGCCCGGTGGCGGTGTCCAGTCCGGAGGTGACGGTCCAGATGTGCAAGTCGTGCACGTCCGCGACGCCCGGCAGCGCCCTGATCCGGGCCTCGACCTCGCCCACGTCGAGTCCGGGCGGGGCGACCTCCATCAAGATTCTCAAGGCTTGCGCGATGAGTTTCCATGTCCGGGGGAGGATGAACAAGCCGATCGCGGCCCCGATCAGGGGGTCCGCGTAGCGCCAGCCGGTGGTGAAGATGATGATGGCGGCGACGATGACACCCACCGAGCCGAGCATGTCGGAGAACACCTCGAGGTAGGCGCCCTTGACGTTGAGGGATTCCTTAGCCCCGGCCATCAACAGCCGAAAGCTGATCAGGTTGACGATCAGACCCACCACTGCCACGGCCAGCATCGGCAGCCCTGGGACGTCGGGTGGGGAGGAGAATCTTTGCCAGGCTTCGTACAGCACGTACCCGGCCACTCCGAACAGCAGCACCCCGTTGGTCAGGGCAGCGAGGACCTCGAGTCGGTAGGTGCCGAAGGTGCGCTGCGGGTTCCCGGAGGCTTGGGCCAGGGTGATCGCGGCCAACGCCATCCCCAGGCCGAGGACGTCGGTGCCCATGTGTGCGGCATCCGACAGCAGAGCCAGGGAGCCGGTGGTCAAGCCCACGGTGAGTTCGACGAGCATGTAGGCCGCGGTCAGGCCGAAGGCGATCAGTAGGGGTGTGCGGTGTCGGGCCCCGGCGGTGGCTGCGCTGGCGTGGCTGTGGCCGTGGTCGTGTCCCATCCCTCAGACCCCCGGGGTGCCGTGGACGGCGTGGTCGAGGTGCTCACGCGTGACGTCGAGGAGAAGGCGTACGTGACTATCCGCGAGGCGGTAGCGGACCATCCGGCCGTCGCGGCGATTGGTGACGACGCCTGCAGTGCGGAGCAGTCGCAGTCCGTGGGACAGCGCGGAGGGGGACATGTCGACCATCTCTGCCAGGTCGCACACGCAGGTCTCGCCTGCCTCCAGCAACGCGAACAGCACCCGCACCCTGCCTGGATCGGATAGCAGCGCGAACGCGTCCGCGATCCGGCTCGACTCCGCTGGGGTGACCAGAAGAGGCCTCGTGGCCTCCACTCGGCCTTCGTCGACTTGGGTCGAGGTGCAGGCATCGAGGCCCACCACCTGGGCATCTTGGGATCGGGTCACGGGAACTCCTGAACAGTTGAACGAGTTGTCATATGTACAGTAGTCGACGTTGGATCCGACCGACCCCCACAAGGAGTCTGAAGCAATGACAACCGAGCTGACCTGCCCCAAATGTCACGGCGCGATGCGTAGTTACGAGCGCAACGGCATTCAGATCGACCAGTGCACCGAGTGTCGCGGTGTCTTCCTCGACCGCGGTGAGCTGGAGCAGCTGATCGATGCCGAGGCGGCCTACACCCAGGCCGCCCAGCAGGGCCGCGGCGCCCCGGTCCCCGGGCCGCCCGCCCAGGCGAACCAGCCTCCGGGTTACGGCTGGGACCAAGGCGGACACCATGGCAAGCCCCAGTACGGCGGACACCACGGCAAGCGGAAGAAGGGCTTCCTCGGCGAGCTCTTCGACTGACGCGCCGCGAGGACCGCGCCGCGCGGCGTTGACCCGCTGCGGGCCCGACCCCGATGTCGTCGGGCAAGGCGAGCGTCGCAATCGCCGCGGTGCGGGCAGGCGCCCTCGGCCGACCTCCCATCGGGTGCCTGTGGCTCCCGTCGCAAGCGCCCGGCAGCCGTCAGGTCAGCCACCGAAACAGTTCCCACCTGCAACCGGCACGGGCCAGGGGACAGAACAACGAAAGGCAAGACAGCAGATGTCTTCGAAGGGTCGCAAGGACCACACACAGCGGGCCGCGCGGGTCCAGCAACTGCGGCGTGAGCAGAAGCGCAAGGAGCGTCGGCGTGCTCTGCTGATCTACTCCGTCACCGCAGCCGCGGTGCTGCTCATCGTCGGCGGCGTCGCCGTCAGCCTGATCCGCACCGAGGCGAACAAGCCCGACCTGGCGGCCGTGAAGAGCTACAAGGTCACCCCCGAGCACGTGCAGACCCCGGTTACGTATGCGCAGACTCCGCCCGCGGGCGGAAAGCACAACCCCATCTGGCTCAACTGCGCCACCTATCCCACCCCGGTGCCCAACGAGAACGCGGTGCACTCGATGGAGCACGGAGCCGTCTGGGTCACGTATCGACCCGATCTGCCGGCCGCTCAGGTCGCGACTCTGAAGGCCGCGATCCCGAGCACCTACGCGGTGCTCTCGCCGTTTCCCGGGCTGAAGGCTCCGGTCGTCGCCTCGGCGTGGGGTAAACAGCTCTCCCTCGACGGTGCGGACGATCCCCGTCTCGCGGCCTTCATCCGGGAGTACCGGCAGGGTGCTCAAGCGCCCGAGAGCGGCGCCGCGTGCACCGGCGGCTCCGACGGCACCCTGCCACTGAACGCCGGCGGCGGTATGCCCGCACCATCCCCGACCACGCAGCCCTGATCGGGGGATCTCGATGACCAAAGAACCGTCTCTGCCAGAGGATCTTGCGGAGTACGCCGAAGTTGCCGCTCGCCCCCGCCCCGACCGACACCGTCCTTGGTTGCCGGTGGTGGCGGTGCTGCTGGTAGTCGGCTTGGTGGTGGCCGGCGGGGTCGGGTACCTCGTGGGCCGTCCTGCCTCGCCACCGGCCGATGACAGTCCCGAGGCTGGATTTGCCCGGGACATGCAGGTCCACCACGCCCAGGCCGTTGAGATGTCCCTGATCGTGCGGGAGAAGAGCGCTGACCCGGGCCTGCGGGCGATGGCCTACGACGTGATCACCAGCCAGCAGCAGCAGATCGGCCAGATGTACGCCTGGCTGGACGGCTGGGGACTCCCGCAGACCTCCCCCCGTACGTCGATGGCGTGGATGTCGGGGATGGATCATGCCGGGATGGCTGGCATGCCGTCCGGATCCGGCTCGATGACGATGTTGCCGGACGGTCGGATGCCCGGGATGGCATCGGCCGCGGATCTGGCGCGGCTGAAAGCTGCGAGCGGTCGGGCCGCCGAGGTCCTATGGCTGCAGCTGATGATCCCGCATCACCAGGCCGGGGTAATGATGGCCGAGGCAGTGATCCAGAAATCCGATGATCCCCAGGTAGTCAAGCTGGCCAATGCCATCCGCACCGCCCAGCTCGCCGAGATCGACCAGATGCGCCAGATGCTCAAGGAACGCGACGGGGTCGAGAGGAGCTCGTGAAACCGGCGCTCCAACTGCTGGCCGCCGACGCGCTCGCCACCATCCACCTCACGGGGGCCGCACCGCCCGCAAAGCACACGCCGAGCTGGAATCGTCAGACCCGCCGGCCCGCGACGTACACACGCGGGTGCCGGCCCGGGTTGTGCTGCGGGTCGAAGGCCCGATCTCGCCGATCATTCCATCTGGTGGCTTTCGACGTTGGTTCGACGGATGCAAAGTCTGGTTGACTTTCGGCTCCTCCTACACTGCCCGAGTGTCCCCTCGAACCTACGCGCAGTTGTTCCGGATCGTCGCCACGGCCGAGGCCATCTCGTGGGCGGGTCTGCTGACCGGCATGTACTTCAAGTACCTCACGGATGCGGGGGACCTCGGGGTACGGATCTTCGGACCCATCCACGGCGGCATCTTCGTCGCGTATGTGCTGATCACATTCCTGGTCTCACGCGCGCTCGGATGGGGTCGTTGGACCACCCTGGTGGGGCTGGCGTGTTCGGTGCCGCCCTTCGCCACACTGGCGTTCGAGGTGTGGGCGCAACGAAGTGGCCAGCTTATGACGCCCACGACTGGTTCCCCCGACGAGCCCCTCCCCCGCCGAGCGACTACCGGCGGTCGCGTCTGAGCCACGGGCACGCGGGTTCGGCGACCTGATCGTTGCCGGAGCACGATCAGGCAGCAGCCCACCAGCCCTGTGCTCGAGGGCGGCCGGCACCTGAACGGCGAGCCGAGGTAGCCGGTGACGAGCGCATCTACTCGAACGACTGAGCGCGCCCGGGGCTGCGCTTGAGGAGCATTCTAGACTTGTGAAACATTTCACAAGTAGCGCTATGGGTGACCGGTTCGCGGCTGTGCGCACGTACCGTCGGGACCGTGGTCACCCGCGACGCGCTGCTCCAGGTACTTACTGCCGACCCTGCCGGGTTGCTGCCGGCGCGCGAGCAGATGGCGATGACCTTGGGATGGCACATCATCCTGGCCTGCTTCGGGGTGGCGTTCCCCGCGATGATCCTGGTGATGCACTCGCGGGGGATCCGCCGCGACGACCAGGTGGCACTGGGCCTGGCGCAGCGCTGGTCGAAGGTAGCGGCGGTCTTGTTTGCCATCGGTGCGGTCTCCGGCACCGTGTTGAGTTTCGAGATGGGGCTGCTGTGGCCCGGTCTGATGGGTCGCTTCGGCGACGTGTTGGGGTTGCCGTTCGCCGTCGAGGGGCTGGCCTTCTTCGTTGAGGCGATCTTTCTCGGCATCTACCTCTACGGCTGGGGCCGGATGCCCCCGAATCGGCACGTTCTGATGTTGATTCCGATGGCCATCTCGGGGGTCGTCGGCACGTTCAGCGTGATCGCGGTCAATGCCTGGATGAACAACCCCACGGGTTTCCGGATGGTCAACGGTGAAGTCACCGACGTCCAGCCGTGGCGTGCGTTCTTCAACGACGGGGTCTGGGGCCAGTTCGCGCATATGTGGGTGGGCGCGTTCATGGTCGTGGGCTTCCTGGTCTCGGGTGTGTACGCGGTGGGCATGCTCCGCGGCCGCGTCGATGCGCACCACCGGCTCGGGTTCAGCGTCCCGTTCGTCTTCGCTAGCGCGGCAGCGCTGGTGCAGCCCTTCATCGGGCACCTGCTGGGGCTACGGCTCGGTGGCACCCAACCCTCGAAGCTGGCGGCGTTCGAGCTCGCGACCACGACCGAGAGCCCGTCCCCTTTGCGTCTGGGCGGTGTCCTGGTCGATGGTCAGGTCCGGGGGGCGATCGACATCCCGCTGCTCGGATCGATCATCTCTCGCAACTCTTTCACCACCCCGGTCCAGGGCCTGGATACGATCCCGGTCGCAGACCAGCCGCCGGTGAACATTGCCCACTTGGCTTTTCAGTCGATGGTCGGGATCGGCACCCTGCTGGCGCTGGCCGTGGTGCTGTTCTGGTGGACTCGCTGGCGCGATCGTGACCTGCTCGAGAACCGCTGGTTCCTGCGGTTCTCCGCGGCGGCGGGTCCGCTCGCGATCATCGCTCTGGAGGCCGGGTGGATCGCGACGGAGGTGGGTCGGCAGCCGTGGACGGTGTTCGGCGTGCTGCGCACCACCGAGGCGGCGGGCAGCAACTCCGGATTGTGGTGGCTGTTCGGGGTCACGTTCCTGGTGTACGCCGCCATGACGGTGGGCGCCTACGTCGTGCTCCGGTCGATGGCGCGCCGCTGGCGCTCGGGTGAGCTGGACCTGCCCAGCCCCTACGGACCGCAAGCGCGACTCTCCGACACTCAGAGAACCGACCGATGACCCTCGCGCTGGCCGCTGCCGCCGCGCTCTTCGTGGGCGTGCTGGCCTACTCGCTGTTCGGCGGCGCCGACTTCGGCTCCGGATTCTTCGACCTGACCGCGGGTGGCTCCGCGTCGGGAGCCGAGCTGCGCACCCTCATCGACCACAGCATCGGGCCGGTATGGGAGGCGAACCACGTGTGGCTGATCTTCTGCCTGGTGACCTGGTGGACTGCGTTCCCAGTCTCGTTCGCGGCCATGATGAGCACCCTGATCATCCCGCTGCTGCTGGCATTGCTCGGGATCGTCCTGCGCGGAGCCTCGTTCGCCTTCCGCAAGTACGCCGCCACCCTCGCCCAGGCACGGCTGTTCGGCGCGTTCTTCGCTGCCTCCTCGCTGATCACACCGTTCTTCTTCGGTTGTGTCGCGGGGGCGATCGCGTCGGGCCGGGTGCCGGCGACCGGACGCGGCCCGCTGATCGACTCCTGGGTCAACCCCACCTCGATCTTCGGGGGCCTCATCGCGGTCGGCACCTGCACCTTCCTGGCCGGGGTGTTCCTCGTGGCCGACGCCGCCCGCGCCAGTGCATTCGTGCTCACGGCACAGCTACGGATCCGGTCCCTGGCCGTGGGCGTCACGACCGGGCTGATCGTGTTCGTCGCTCTGGTGCCCATCAAGCACGACGCCCCGACTCTCTACGCCGGTCTGACCGGGAAGGCGGCACCCCTGATCGGCATCTCGGCCGTGGCGGGTCTCGCCACACTGGTGCTCCTGGTCGCGCGCCGCTTCCCGGCGGCGCGCCTCACCGCGGTGCTTGCCGGCGCGGCGGTGGTACTCGGCTGGGGCATAGCCCAGTACCCCTGGCTACTTGTCGACCAAGTCAGCATTGCCGATGCCGCCGGGTCACCAGCCACACTCGCCGCACTGCTCGGCGTCGTCGTCCTAGCCGCGATCATCGTCGTCCCCGCGATGGCGTACCTGTACTCACTCACACAGTCCGAGCCGTGGACGAAGTCAGAATCCTGATTCACCGTAGGACATGACTCGTCAGAGCCAGTCGAGTGGTCGCCCGGGCGAGGTCCCGCGGCGCGGCGGAGACCGTTGAATACGGAGGCCAGGTTCTCAGTGACGGCGATAGCGGCGCAGTTGCTCCTTCGTCACGAGCCTCAAATGACCCCACCGACCTCGTCGAGTGAAGGCAACCTCGCTCCGTACAGGCTTCCAGTTCCAAGGCAGCACCCACCTCAGCTTCGCGTGGACCAGGTTCACAAGGCACTTCATGCGCTGGGTCGAGCCTGCGAGACGCCAATGCTCAGTCGGAAGTCTGAATAGATTCGGTTGCCGCTCGATGTTATCGAAAGGTTTGCCGCTGACTACCCCAGCGGTGGCTTCAAGATGGACGACGAGCCAGGGTGGGACTGCTGCACGGATAGGTGACATGTTGGTCATGCGGCCTGGGTGGCCGCTGT
>NZ_LSJT01000010.1:0-17606 GCF_001556795.1 Dermacoccus sp. CCH2-D9 | reverse complement strand
CCGCCATGACCGGAGCCGGCGGTGCTTTCGCGGGGCGGGTGGCGGTGGGGTCGGCGCGCAGGGCCTCGGGGGCGTTCGGCCGAACGCGAGGTCAGCAGGTGAAAGGTGCACGATGAACCACGAACACCGCAAGATCTCACTCGCGGAACGACTCATCGTGACGCTCGTCGTCGGCATCTCGCTGGCCGTCATGGCCGTCGTCCTGATCCGCATGGCGAGCACCGGCGCCCACCCCGTCGCGGTGTGCCTCATGGCTGCGGCGCTCGTCGGGGCGCTCGTCGTCGCCATGCGCCTGTGGCGCGGTTCGCAGGGCTGACGTTCGGCGCCGCCCGCCGGGTGTCGTCCGCGCGGTGAAATCGGCCTGGCGTGGCCGGCTCGGCCGCCGGGGCGTGTCCCCCTACGCTCGTCTTCTTGGCGCCGCCGGTCTGTACCCATCTGCGATTTTCGTCCACATCCGTGACGGGGGCCGACGACGCGAACGTGGACGAAGATCGCCGATGTGACAGAGGACCGCACATGGGGACGCGGTTCGCGAAGGTGGACGGACATTGCGAATGTGGACGAGATTCGCAGGTGGGGCCGGGTGTCTCAAGGTGCGCCGTCTCTGTTAGCCGTCGGACGAGGTGACGGGGGGTGGTGCGGCGTCAGAAAGCAGTCGCTCGCTGCGCACGACCAGATCGTCCGACGGCGGGCTTGCATGACGGGTGGCCCACCGTCGCGCTGTCCGCGTTGTTGACGGGCACCGCCGACAGGGCTCCCGGGAATGGCCCCGTCGCGTTGACGACGCGTGGCCGGACGGCGCGCTTCTCGTGTTCCTGGGCGCTGCCGGCAGGTCGCGTGGCTGTTCCGGGTGGCTCCGGCGCGCTGTCGACGCGTGGCCAGACGGCGCGCTTCTCGTGTTCATGGGCGCCGCATTCGCCGGCGTCGTGGCGCAGGCCGTCATCGATCGGCTGTGCTCAGAAGACGGTGTGCAGCGTGTGAACGGCGGCGGACGGGTCGCCCGAGCCATACGGCGACACCGCACGACCCCTGCCATCTCATGTCGTAAGGCCGAGCGCCGGCTCACCGCGTCGTGTCATGGTGCTCAGCGCACCCTCATCGACGCGTGACACAGTAGGCGTCGTGACCGACGAACGCACCCATCCGGACGACGACGCCTGGCGCTACGTTCCCCCGCGACCGCGCGAGACCCCGGCGTCGGTTCCGGGTTCGCCCGCGCCGGATTCCCGGGCGCACACGTCGGCAGCTTCCGCGAGCGACGCCGCGGCACCGACGGGGCAGCAGCCCAACGCATGGCACGAAGGCGCACCCATGCCGCACGGTTGGTCA
This sequence comes from Dermacoccus sp. CCH2-D9, assembly GCF_001556795.1. Classification (NCBI taxonomy): domain Bacteria; kingdom Bacillati; phylum Actinomycetota; class Actinomycetes; order Micrococcales; family Dermacoccaceae; genus Dermacoccus; species Dermacoccus sp. CCH2-D9. Next base: position 16,277 of record NZ_LSJT01000010.1, on the reverse strand, counting down.
CTGCCGCCCACAGGATCGATGGGGTCGCCTCCCCCGGCGCCAGGGGCCCCCGAGGCTGGAGCGCTTGCCCCTGGCGGGTGGCCCCCGCCGTCAGCTCCCCGGCCCGCAGCTTCGGGTGCGCCTGCGCCGGCTAGTTGGTCCCAGCCGTCAGCTCCGCAGCCTCAGTATCCGCCTGGGGTGTTGTTGGCGCCGGCGTCGCCCGGCGCTGCGTATCCCGTTGCAGCGCAAGCCGGTCCGCGCAAGCCACCCCCGGCGTGGGCGTTCGAGGAACCGAAGCCGTTGCCGTATCACCGCATGGCACGCATCGACTGGCGCGTCGCGCAATGGTGGCGTCCTTTCGCGACGCTGGGTGTGGCGTTCGGTGTCACGATCGTCATGATGATCGCGCTGGGCGTCGTCGCGCTCGCATGGGAGGGCCTCGGCCTGCCCGCTGCGAGCGAGAGCCTCGAGGACGGTGGCAACCCGGCCGACCTGATGGCGATGCTCGGTCCGCTCGCGGCGCTCGTCCCCATCGTCGTGCTCGCGTCGTGGTGGGGCGCCGGGCGTCGCGGGTCGATCCACTCGGTGTTCGGGCGATTCCGCTGGGGTCTGCTGCGGCGTGCGGCGCGCGTCGTCGTGCCGATCTATGCCCTCGTGATCCTCGTGCCGCCCCTGCTGTTCGGCCGCGACGAACTGACGGTGCCGCCTCTCTCGGCGTCACTCGTCGCGTCGTACGTCATCATCCTCGTGCTGACGCCGTTGCAGTGCGCGGGCGAGGAGTACCTGTTTCGCGGCATGCCGCAGCAGGCGCTCGGGACGTGGCTGAAGTCGCCGCTGTGGGGCATCATCCTGCCCGTGCCGCTGTTCATGCTCGGCCACGGGTATGACTGGGTCGGCCAGATCGACATCGCCTGCTTCGCGTTGTGCATGGGAGCGCTGGTGTGGCGCTCCGGCGGCCTCGAACTGGCGATCCTCGTGCATGCGGCGAACAACACGATGTCGTTCTTGCTCGCGCCACTGACGCCGAACTCGCTCGAGCAGGGCGCCGTCAACCCTGCTGCGCTGCTGTTCTCGCTGCCGCTGATCTTCGGCATCACGGCGTGGCTGTGGTGGTGGGTCGGCAAGCAGTACGGCGTCGACTGGAAGACCCCCGTCCGACGTCTCCCCGGCCCGCAGCACGAACAGGTCGGCCGCTGGTTGTGACCAGCTGCGATACGCGTCCGCATCTGCGATTTTCGTCCACATTCGCCGCGGTTGTTCGTCGCGGGGCGGCAGGTGCGCGACGTCATCGGCGCTTTCGTCTCCGCGTGACGTGCCGGTGAGCTCGCCCGATAGCCATGACGCCCGGCGGGCGCGACGCTGCGATCGTCGTCGGGCACTGGCGAATGCCGAATGTGGACGAAAATCGCAGGTGTGTCACGTCGGGGAGCAGGCCGCGCCTGGCGGGGGCGGGGCTGGCCCTTCAGAGGCCTCGCTGGTGTCGAGGCGTGGTGGAGTTCTCGATCGCCAGGTGCCAATCGCCCTGCGGCTCACGCGGTTCGTCGGCCCGAAGGACGGCGTGCCAGGCGTCCTCGAGGCGGTCCTTGCCCACGAGCAGGCTGGAGATGTAGCTGAACTCGTGGAAGCCGTTGCCCCAGGCTGCTCTCCAGCTGCCGACGTTGCCCGCGTACGCCTCCCAGATGATGGTGTCGAGGCCCAGCGAGTCAAAGCCATACTCGACAGCCGCCGCCACGGCGCGCGTCATCACGCCCCGCCCGCGCGCCCAGGGGCTGAGCGCGAAACCGACGCTCGCCGCGCCGTAGGAGAAACCGCGCCCCCACGTCGTCAGGTCGATCGAACCTGCCATGCGGCCGTCGACCTCGATGGCCCACCAGATCGCGTCGCGGCTCGGCCCCGTCATGCGCGTGACGAACTCGAGCGCCATGTCGCGCGTGTAGTTCGCGGGCGTCGTCGTCCACCGCTGGACGAGCGGGTCGGCGCCACGTCGCGTCACCTCGTCGGCGTCGTCGATCGTGTGGGCGCGCAGCACCACACCGTCACGCTCGAGGCGCGGCACCGGGATCGGTTCGAGGTCGGCGGGGTTCGTCATCGTCCGAGCGTAGGTGCGTTCGACGTACCGTGTCGCGCGGATTTCGGGTGGGGTCTGCCAGGGGTGCCGGGATACCCCGCGCGTCGGGTTCGCAGATCAGGGCCTGCTGCAGGTTGCAGCGTGGAGGGTAACTCACGAGTAGGCGCGTAGTTGTGTGCCTACTCGTGAGTTAGTCGCCATCTTGCGCCCGTCTTCGATCAGCCGCCCGCTCTCGGGCGCGACGATGAGGGCTCGCCGTCAGCCCTTGAACGCGTCGACCGGCGGGATGACGTAGTACGAGCCGGTCTCGGCGTTCGAGTACTTCGTCAGTTCGTCGCGCGGGTGGTCACCGACGCCGGCCATCGATTCGAGCATGTCGTGCAGGCGCTTCTGCTCGCACGCGAAGCCGACGAACATCGTGCCGTGCTCGCCGACGTCACCGAACGGCATGTTGCGGCGCACGATGTGGCCGAAGTCGTCCTGGTCGGTGCGTTCGGCGTGCGACGTCTCGGGCTTGGGGTCCATCTCGATCGAGTCGACCTTGGAGCGGCCGATGACCTTCTCCTGCTCCTCGGTGGAGAGGGCCTCCCACTTCGCCTGCTTGTGCGGCCACTTCTGCAGCAGCAGCACGCTCGAGCCGGCGCCCGGCTTGCCGTCGGCGACGATGGCCTCGTCGTACTGCTCGATCGTCGTCGGGTTCTCGGTGCCGTCGATGAAACCGGTGAGGTCGCGGTTCGTCTGGTAGACCCAGCCCTCCGTCTCGTCCACGACGCGTGTGCCGGGCACGACCTGGCGCGTCAACGAGATGAGGTGACGCGTCGCGTCGAACACCTTGTCGCGCGCGCCGCCGAACACCCAGAAGACGAGGTCGCGCTGCGTACCGGGGATGACGTAGCCGTCAGTTCCGACGACGTCGGTGTCGAAGTCGTGAACGTTCTCGGGGGCGTGATCGGCGGCGATCTGCTGCATCAGCGACGGCCGCACGCCGACGACGAAGTTGACGCCCACGTCGTCCTGCTCGGCCTCGAACAGCGGCAGCAGCTGCGACAGCTTCGTCAGCGAGCCGGGCTCGACCTCGAACTCGACGTACTCGCTCGACGTCGCACCATCGACGAAGATGCCGATCTGGGCCTGGGGCATGTCTGACTCCTCGCGCGCGGGTGGCTGATCTGCCACCAGGCTACGTGACCCGCCCGTGGGGGGCGGCGCCGGTGACCGTTGCCGCCAGGCCCCAACGCGAACTTCCTGGGGTGATGACGCGACGGGCTCGTCGGTGCTGACGCGTGCTGCGCGACGGACTGTGATGGGCGCGGTGGGTTTCTCGCTCGGCGTCGTGACGCGCGAGGGGGAGGTACGGGTACGGCGGTGGGGCTGGCCGGGCGAACACGTCCACACGCCATCGACGTTCCGCACCTGCGTCCGTGGGACACGACGCCCACGCGGGGTACGTCATCTGCGAAGCTGGGGTCGTCCCGCGGGAGCCATCACGGCTGAGAGGCGCAAGCCGACCGCCAGCATCCTCTTCACGAGGGTGCCTACACCTGATCCGGATCATGCCGGCGGAGGAAGGAGACGCACGATGACTGCGCCCACGAACGAGCCCGACCACACCCCAGGCGCGTCGAGCGACGCGACACGCAGCGCCAGCCAGAGAGGCGGCGACAGGAGCCGCCCCGACGCACAGTCCCCCGACGCGGCGCACGAGGCGGGCACGGACGCGTCAGCTCAGGCGCTCGCCATCACCCCCGAAGCGATCGGGCGCGTCATCGACGCCGTTCGTGACGCCGCACCGCTCACGCAGTGCATGACGAACGCCGTCGTCACCGGTTTCACGGCGAACGTGCTGCTCGCTGTCGGAGCGTCGCCGGCCATGGTCGACTCGCTCGAGGAGGGCCCGATCTTCGCCGGTATCGCGGACGGGTTGCTCGTCAACGTCGGCACCGTGACGGCGGCGACAGCCGAGGCGATGCGCTCGACGGCTGCCGCGCGCGCCGAGGCGGGGCGCCCGTGGTGCCTCGACCCGGTCGCGGTCGGCACCCTGCCGGTGCGCACTCAGCTCGCTCGCGACCTGCTCGAACACGCCCCGGCCGTCACCCGCGGCAATGCCTCCGAGGTGCTCGGGTTGGCCGGCGAACAGGGTGCGGGACGCGGGGTCGACGCCGGTGACGACGTCGACGCGGCGCTCGCGGCAGCGTCGCGACTCGCGGAGCGCACGGGCGGGGCGGTCGCCGTCAGCGGTGTCGTCGATGCCGTCGTCGCGCCGGGCGTGCCGACGGTGCGCATCGGCAACGGCGACGCCATCATGACGAAGGTGACGGGCGTCGGGTGCGCGCTCGGAGCGCTCGTCGCGGCCTACCTACCGGTCGCCGGTTCGGCGCAGCTCGCTGCCGCCGCCGCGACCGCGACGATGACGCTCGCCGCCGAGGACGCCGCGCACTGGGCGAGCGGCCCGGGTTCGTTCGCGGTCGAACTCCTCGACGCCCTGGCGCGCCTCGAGGGCGATAGCGTCGCAGCGACGCTCGATCTGCGAGTGGCGTCGTGATGTCGGACGGGCGCGGCGTCGAGCTGTACCTCGTCACCGATACGGCGCTGTGTGGCGGGCCCGACGGTGTCGTCGAGACGGCCGAGGCTGCTGCGCGCGGTGGTGTCGACATGATCCAGATCCGCGACCACGACGCTTCGACCCGCGAATTGTGCTCTCTCACAACGCGGGTCATCGACGCCGTTGCGGCCTTGGGTGCGCATCCCGCCGTCGCGCAGACGCCGACGCCGCGGGCCGCTGGTGGCCGATCGGCTGGCCTACATGACGAAGAGTGCCCCGCCCCCCGCGTCGAGCGAGACTCGCCCACGGGTGCCGGCCAGCAGATGGCTGCGGCGGCGACCCCGATCTCGTCCTCGACGACGGCACGGCGCGTCCGCGTCGTCGTCGACGACCGTCTCGACGTGGCGCTCGCCGTCGGGGCTGATGGCGTGCACCTCGGCCAGAGTGACCTCGATCCTGTCGTGGCGCGGCGCCTCGCCGACCGTGTCGTCGGTGAGGGCTTCCACCTCGGCTGGTCGGTGTCGAACCTCGAACAGGTCGCTGCTGCAACGAGGTTGCCGCGCGGCACCGTCGACCTGCTGGGCATCGGGCCGTTCCGTGCGACGCCGACGAAGCCGGACGCAGCGCAACCGCTCGGGCTTGACGGCGTCGGCGCCATCACGGACGCGGCACGGGCCGGCGGGTTCGCCAACGTCGTCATCGGCGGGGTGAAGCTGCCGGACCTGCGCGCGCTCGTGGCCGCCGGCGCGCAGGGCGTCGCCGTCGTGTCGGCGATCTGCGGGCAGCCCGATCCGCTCGCCGCTACCCAGGCGCTGCGGAGCGAACTCGACGAGGCTCTCGCCGAAGTCCGCCCGGTCGACGGCGGCCGAGGCGCACTCGAGCTCGAGCGGCCCGACCACGCGGGCCCGGCATGACACCCCGGCGAGGGGTGCCCCAGGGCTGCTGCGGCCGGTGGGCGCGACCACGTTCCGCTGACGCGAGCCGAGAGGCTCTGACATGAGCATCCCCAACGTCCTGACGATCGCCGGCACCGACCCCAGCGGCGGTGCGGGAATCATGGCTGATCTCAAGGCTTTCGGCGCCCTGCGCACGCATGGGTGCGCTGTTGTGACGGCCGTCGTCGCGCAGAACACGCGGGGCGTCGCGGCGGTGACGCAGATGACGCCGCAGCAGGTACGCACGCAGCTCGAGAACCTGGCGGACGACGTCCGCATCGACGCGCTGAAGATCGGCATGCTGGGTTCGGCGGCCGTCATCGAGACCGTCGCTGACGTGCTCGCCGACCACCCGGCGCTGCGCGGGGTGCCGCGCGTTCTCGACCCTGTCATGGTCGCCTCGAGCGGTGACCGGCTCATCGACGAGGACGCCGTGACCGCTCTGCGCGAGCGTCTCGTGCCGGAGGTCGACGTCATCACGCCGAACCTCGCGGAGGCCGCCGTCCTGCTCGATCTCGACGACACGCCACGCGAGGCGAGCGATGACGTCGCGCGCGCCCTCGTCACCCTCGGGTCTGGTGTGCTGCTCAAGGGCGGCCATGGCGGCGGCGCGAAGAGCGACGACGTCCTCCTCGTCCCCGCCGAGAGCGACGAGCCCGCCCGGTTGAGCGCGCCGCGCATCGACACGCGCAACACGCACGGCACCGGATGCACCCTGTCGGCGGCGATGACGGCACTCCGGCAGCAACGCGATTCGTGGGCGCAGGCGACGCGGGAGGCCAAGGATTACGTGACGGAGGCGCTCGCTGCGAGTGGCGACCTCGACGTCGGGCGGGGCGACGGCCACGGCCCCGTCCACCACTTCCACGCCTGGTGGTGACGTGACGGTCGGCAGCTGTCAGAGCACCGTACCCATCTGCGATTCTTCGCGAGCTGCTCACCGAGGCCTCGCCGGACATGATGCGCAGCCTGTTGCAGACCATGCTCAACGCCCTCCTCTTCGCGGACGCTGACGCGGTGGTCGGCGCCGAATACCGCCAGCCCAGCACCGGACGAGTGGTGCAACGCAACGACTACCGCCACCGCGGCCTCGACCGGGCGAACGTGGTGGACCATGGGGGTGGCCCGAGACGGGAACCTGGTCACCAGCCGCTCACCCGATGACTTCCGGGCCTTCTGTTCCGCCATTCCGGTACTGTTCAGTCAGGCCGACCAGCCCACCGGCGCCGGAAACCGCTCGTGAGCAGCCCGGTACGCCACATGGCGCAGGCGGGGCTAATGACCGGCTCGACACCCGGCACCTCGGTACCGCAAGCACTGGCCGGGGACGCGCTGGCCCTTCGAGGATCTCAGCCCACGTCCCACCTCAGCACAACCAGAAGGGAAGTGATCGCGGATGCGGCGAATAACGCTGCCGAGCCGGGAGTTCATCCCTGTGCTGGGCCAGGGCACCTGGGGCTGGGGTGAGGACCCCGGCCGCCGCAGCGACGAGGTCGCCGCGCTGCACGCCGGCCTCGAGCTGGGCATGACGCTGGTCGACACCGCCGAGATGTACGCCGACGGCGGCGCGGAGGAGGTGCTCGGTGAAGCATTGGCGGGTCGCCGCGACGAGGCGTTCGTGGTCAGCAAGGTCATGCCGTCCCACGCCTCCCGTTCCGGCACGATCGCGGCCTGCGAACGCAGCTTGAAACGCCTGGGCACCGATCGGATCGACCTCTACCTGCTGCACTGGCAGGGCGGGTACCCGCTGCAGGACACGGTCGCGGCCTTCCAACAGCTCGTCGAGGACGGGAAAATCCGATACTGGGGCGTCAGCAACTTCGACCACCGGGCCCTCGCCGACCTGCGGGACGTGCCGGGCAGCAGCGGGCTGGCCACGGATCAGGTGCTGTACAACCTGTCGCGGCGAGGACCGGAGTACGACCTGCTGCCGTGGTGCACCGACCACCAGCTGCCGGTCATGGCGTACTCGCCGATCGAGCAGGGCCGCATCCTTCAGGACGCGACGCTGAACGACGTCGCGGCCCGTCACGGCGTCAGCCCCGCGGCGGCGGCCATCGCCTGGGTGCTGCGCCGCGACTCGCTCTGCACGATCCCCAAGGCGAGCAGTCCGCAGCATGTGCGCGACAACGCCACAGCACTGGACGTGGAGCTGACCCGCGAAGACCTGGATGCTCTGGATCGAGCGTTTCCGCCGCCGAGCGGACCGCGACCACTAGAAATGCTGTGATCCTGCCCAGGCGCGCAGCCCGGTCAGTCCGGGCAGCGCTCCGGACAGCGCGGCAGCACCGTCGGTGAGGGTGGGAGTTGCCGGGCTTGAAAGGGGATGATTTCGCGGATGTCAGAGAACTCTGAGCCGGGCAGCGAGGCCGCCGCGCGGGACAGCGGCAGCGGGTAGGTGGGCAACCTAGAGCTGTTCTTCGACCTGGTGTTCGTGTACGCCCTGGCGCAGCTGACCCGGCTGGTGCGGGACGACGTTTCGTGGCGTCCCCACCTTTCCCCAGCTACCCGACCCAACCGGCGCGCCCACACTCAACTCTGAAGAGCCAGATTCGCAGATGTGGACGTAACTTGCAGGAAAGGCAGGTGGACATCCACCTGCCCCTCCTGCGCGTCTCGCGGCGTCACCTCAATGAGGCGTCAGCTCAGCGCGTCGTCACGACGCATTGTTCACGCCGTCTTGACGGCTTCGACGTCGCGCATGTGGCGCCCGATCCACGGCACGAGGGCCATGAGGACGAGCGAGAAGCCGGCGGTGATGAGGCCGAGCGTCAGGAAGAACGTCGTGTCGCTGAGGCCCTCCATGAGACGGATGGCCTGCGCGGCGGCCGACTGGCCGACGGCGGACGTGAGGTACCACAGCGCCATCGCCTGGGTCGTGAACGCGGCGGGTGCGAGCTTCGTCGTCGCGGAGATGCCGACGGGCGACAGGCACAGTTCGCCGATCGTCTGTACGACGAAGACGCTCGCGAGCGCCCACATCGGCGCCGTCGGGCCGTGCGGCCACAGGTGCGAGTAGAACGCGAGCAGCACGAACGACAGGCCGGCCATGAGCACGCCGAACGCGAACTTCGCGCCGGTGCTCGGGAACTTGCCGGCGCGGCGCAGCCAGATCGCGGCGAAGACGGGCGCGAGGGCCACGACGAACAGCGGGTTGACGCTCTGGAAGAACTCGGCGTTCACCTTGATGCCGAAGATCGAGCCGAGGTCGGTGCGCTCGGCGGCGAACGCGGCCATCTTGCTCGCGGCCTGCTCGAAGATCATCCAGAACAGCGCGGCGCCGATCCACAACGGCACGTACGCCTGCAGGTGGCGGCGTTCGGCGGCGCTCACCTTGGGGCTCTTGAACATCATCGCGAACATGCCGACCGCGGCGATGACGGACATCACCGTGACGGTGTTGATGACGCCGTCCGCGGTCGTGCCCGACAGGGCGAAGCAGATCGCGGCGACGGCCGCGACGCCGACGACGCCGAGCCCCACGCGTCGCATGACGGTGCCGCGTTCGGCCGCGGTGAGCGGGCTCGTCGGGTTCGTTCCTGCGCCGTGCAGGTGCTTGCGGAACACGAACAGGCCGATCAACCCGAAGGCCATGCCGACAGCCGCGGCGGAGAATCCGGCGTGGAAACCCCACCGGTCCTTGAGGAACGTCACGACGAACGGCGCGCAGAACGAGCCGATGTTCACCGACATGTAGAAGATCGAGAAACCGGCGTCGCGACGGCCGTCCTCGCGGTCGTACAGCTGCCCGACGACCGCCGAGATGGATGCCTTCTGCAGACCCGTTCCGAGCGCGACGGTGGCGATGCCGACCCACGACATCGCCGCGATCGGCATCGCGAGGAAGACGTGGCCGAGCATGATGATGACGGCGCCGTACAGCGTCGCGCGGAAGGCGCCGATGACGCGGTCGGCGAGCCACGCGCCGACGACGCTGAGCAGGTAGACCGACGCACCGTACGTCGCGACGATCGACAGGGCTGTCGGCTGGTCGATGCCGAGCCCACCGTCGCTGACGGCCGTGTAGAGGTAGTACGCGAGGATGGCGCGCATGCCGTAGTAGCTGAAGCGTTCCCACAGTTCGGCGTTGAACAGCGTGCCCAGGCCGGAGGGGTGGCCGAGGAAACCGCGGTCGTCGAGCGACGGCCGGGTGCGGCCACCGGAGAGGGCGACGCGCGGTGCGTCGACGTCGGGCGAGTTCGCAGCGCCGGGCTCAGGCGTCGCGGATGACGCGCCGTGGCTGGCGGGGGAGTCGACCATGCTGGGTCGTCCTTCGGTAGGCGGTCACCAGTGCGCGGGGACGGCAATGGCCGCACCGATCGATGCGGCCATCAACTGTAGTCAACGGGTGTTTTTGTGAGCGAAACACCCTGGCGCGTGGTGTTCTTGTGCCCCGTCGCCTCAGGCGGGGGTGACGCCGTCGAGCGCCGTCGCGAGGGTCGCCTCGCTGCTCGGCATGAGCCCCGCGATGATGGCGCGTGCCTCGTCGATGGCGTCGAGGGCCTCGGGCAGGTCGAGCAGCGAGTGGATCTCGGCGCTGGGCATCGTCTCCGAGAGGTTGGCGACGCGGTCGCGGTTGAGCCACACCGTCAGCCAGCCGCGCTCGGCCGCCTTCGCGAAGGGTCCGACGGTGTTGCTGATGAGCACGACGTCGTCGGGGGCGGAGCCGCTCTCGGCGATGACGGCGTCGATGCGCTCGAACGTGGCGAGCCAGTTGAGGTCGGCTTCGGTGTCGTGCAGCTCGGGCGGCAGGTCCGACGGTGCTCCGGGCGCGTCGACGTGGGCGGCGAACGGGGGCAGGACGTGCTCATGGCCGGCGGGCATGGGTGCGTAGTCGATGAGGTTGACGCTGCCGCGCTCGGCCAGGTCGACCATGGCGGGCAGGACGTCGGGGAACAGCTCGGGCGCGCGCGTGTCGTCGTCGACGTGGCAGGGTTCGTCGAGGAGGCCGGTGAGCATGTAGCCCCGCCTGTCCCACAGGGTTTCGTCGCCGTCGAACCACACAGAGAAAGTCACGGCACAAGCGTGACAGATGAACGGGCTTCTACCTAGTCCGGTGCTCGCATCGCGCCGGGATCTTGATACGAAGGGCTATTCTTCGGCGCCTTCGGACGCTCGTGCGGCGCGGTGGGGCGGTCAGGACGACGTCACGAGCAGTGCCGCGAAGACGAACATCATGACGCCGACGACCGTGTCGATGACCTGCCAGGTGCGGGCGTTGCGGACGAGGGGCGTCAGCAGACGCGCTCCGAGCCCGAGCGCGACGAACCACAGCACGCTCGCGCTGATCGACCCGACGTAGAACCACCAGCGCCCTTGCGCGCCATGGGAGTTCGCGACGGTACCGAGCATGACGACCGTGTCGAGATAGACATGCGGGTTGAGGAACGTCAGGCCCGCGACGGTGGCGGCGGCCGCACGCCGGCTCATCGGGGGCGCGTCGGCAGGGCTGAGGCTGCCCGCGTGGCGCGCGTTCTTGAACGAGTTGAGCCCGAACCAGACGAGATAGGCCGCACCCAGCCACTTGATGACGCGCAGCGCGTCCGGATGCGCGGAGACGACGGCACCCATGCCGAGCACGCCGGCGAGTTCGAGGACGATGTCGCCGAGTGCGCAGATGGCGACGACTAGCCCGACGTGGTGACGCAGCAACCCCTGACGCAGGACGAAGGCGTTCTGCGATCCGATGGCGACGATGAGGCCGAGGCCGGTGAGGAAACCGGTGAGCAGGTGCGTCATGGCAGTGACGTTAGGGGTGTGCGTGGATGAAGGACAGTTCATGAAACTGAAGGTACTTCAGTGCTGCTTCACTAGGATGGCCCCATGAAACTGCGTGGCGAGTGGCTCGAGGCGCTCCTGGCCTGCGTCGACGAGGGGACGTTCGACGGGGCGTCGGCCGCGCTGCGGGTATCGCCGTCGGCGATCTCGCAGCGCATCAAGGCGCTCGAACAGGCAGTCGGGCAGGTCGTCCTCGCGCGCACCTCGCCCGTGCGCGCCACCGCCGTCGGGGAGGTCCTGCTGCGCGGAGCGCGGCAGCGGGCTCTCGTCGACGCCGAGTTGCAGCGCGCGCTCGGTTCGGCGGCGCCGGGCCGGACGCTGCCGGGTGACGTCGTCGACCTGCCGGTCGCCGTCAACGCTGACTCGCTCGCGACATGGTTCGTCGAGGTGCTCACCACGGTGGCCGAGTGGGGTGACGCGCGGCTGCGGGTCTTCGTCGAGGATCAGGATCACTCGGCGCGGCTGCTGCGCGAGGGTGCCGTCCTGGGTGCGGTGACGGCGAGTTCTGCTGCGGTGCAAGGATGTTCGGTCAGCGAGCTGGGCGTCATGCGCTACGTACCGCTCGTGCGTCGCGACCTGTGGGAGCGCTGTTCGGGGCGCCTTGCCGAGCTGCCGACGCTGCGCTTCAACGACCGCGACGACCTGCAGCGGCGCATCCTCGCCGATGTCGGCCTCGAGCCGCGCGTCGAGCATGTCGTCCCGTCCGCCGAGGGTTTCGCGGCCGCGGTGCGGGCCGGCCTCGGGTGGGGCATGGTGCCGGAGGGGCTCGCGGGCGGGGACGATCACCTCATGCGCGTGCCGGGCGTCGGCGACCTCGACGTGCCCCTGTTCTGGCAGTGCTGGCGCCTCGAGACTCGCGCGCTCGCGCGGCTGACGGATGAGGTGACGTCCGCGGCGCATCGGTTGCGGTGATCGCTGGCGGGCGCCCCATTCGTGCGTCCTGGTGCGCTTCGGGGATGTCGCGGCAGGAGCGATGACGGACCGCCGGACGGATTTTCGTCATTTCATGTGGGCCAGATCGACACCAGCATTCTGAGTAAGGTTAGGCTCACCTCACTATGAGCATGGTTGTCACGGCTACGGCCCTCCCCGATGTCATCCCGCCGGTGTGGCGGATCCTCACGAAGTTCGCCTATTTCATGGGCCTGGCCTGCGCCATCGGCGGCCTCTGGACGTACCTGAGTGTCGTCCGGCCCGCCGTCCGACGCGACACGACGGTGAACCCCGATGACGCGGCGCTCCTGACGCGTCGTGCGCTGCGTCTCGCAGCCGTCGGCACGATCGTCCTGCTCGTCGTCGCCTGGTTCCAGCTCGCAGCCCGTGTCGCGCGGGCCGGCAAGGGGATGGCGTACGCCGACGCGCTGCGCCCGTCGGCCGTCGCCGATTACCTGACGAAGCCCGCCAAGGCCGGCGAGTGGATCTCGACCGGTGCGCTCGTGACCGTCGCCAACGTCTGCATCGTGCTTGCGGCGCTCGTCCTGCTGCCGATGCTGTTCGGCCGGATGCCGCGCTGGTCGCACGCCGCCGCCGTCGCCGCCGCAGGGCTGACGGTCGCCGCCTCGCTGGTGCCGTCGATCCCGACGAAGGCCGTCGAGTTCGGCGACGTCGTCGCCAAGATGCTCATTCAGGCGCACATCATCGGGGGCTCGCTCTGGGTCGGCGGGCTCATCGCGCTCGCGCTGCTGGCTCGCACGCGACGCCATCTCGACGTCAGCGCCGGTGACGTGTGGGCACGAATCTGGGCGCGGTTCGGCGTGCTCGCGCTCGTTGCCGTCGGCATGGTGCTCGTCTCCGGGGCGTGGCTGACGTACCGCGAGGTCGGGGCGTGGGAGCAGTTCGTGACGACGCCGTTCGGGCGCTTCCTGCTCGCGAAGATCGTCCTCGTCGTCGGTCTCGTCGCCGCCGGGGCGTACAACCAGCTCGTCCTCATGCCGAAGATCGCCCGCGCGCAGCGGGCGGGGCGCGGCAGCAACGTGTTCACGTACGTCCTCGTGACGTTTCCGCGCGTCGTGCTGACGGAGGTCGTCCTCGGCATCGGCGTCCTCGCGATCGTGCCGTTCCTCAACGGTTCGGCGCGGGCGCAGGCTGCCGGCCACGAGATCGAGGGGCCCGTCATGGACGGCCGTCTCTTCAGCGCCGGTCTGCTGCTCGTCGCCACCCTTGCAGCGTCGTTCTACGCCACGGCGAAGGCGTCGGACGGCCTCGGCCGCCGCGACCTGACGGGGGAGGGGGTGGCCGCCACGAGCTGATCCGTACCGCACACGCCGAGCGACCGCACCCAAAGGTTGCCACCTTCTCTGATCGGGTGCGGTCGTTCCATGTCTGCAAGCGACGGAGGCTCGCAGGCGCGATGACGGAGTGTGGCGATCACGGGCGGCCTGGATGCTGTCTCAGCACGGCACGGATCGCCGAGCCGCGCAGTTCACGGCGTCGTCGGCGTCTGCCCGGGTGCGTAGGTCGTGTATCCGGACGGGATCGGATCGCCGCTTTTGACGCACGTCTGCCCGGGCCCGTCTCCCTTGTCCTTGACGGGGTAGGAGCCGCTCGAGCAAACCTTCTCGTCGATCGGATTGCACGCCGAAACGGCTGCGAGCCCCGCGGCGAGAACGACGCTGACGCCGATTGTGCGGAAGAACCCTGCGCGGAAGAACGCCATGATGCCTGTCACCCCTGTCATCGAGGGCCGCCGGCTGCGGCCGTCGTCAGTACAGCACTCAGACGGGCCCGCGGGGTGAGTAGTTCGACCCGGTCCATCGGGTACTCCCCGTCGGCGGGCCGGGTCTTGACCGTCATCGCCTATCGGGATGACGGTGGTGATCTGCACCTGATCAATGCCTGGCCCGCGACCCCGGCCGTCCTGAAGATCTACCGAGAGGAACGCGAGCCCCAACCGAGCCGAGGTCTACTCCGCGCCGCCGTCCGCTAGCGTCGAGGCCATGACGAACTCGCACCCCGACGAGCGCTCCATGCGCGAACGCATGCTGGCCGGCGACCTGTACCTCGCCGACGATCCGCAGCTCGCCGCCGAATCGGATCGCGCGTAGCGCTTCACGCATCGGATCAACACGATCGACCCGACGGCGTACGAAGAGCGACGCGCCCTGTTGCGCGAACTGTTCGGAGCCTCGGGGACGACAGTGAGATCCGACCGCCGCTGCAGGTCGACTACGGCTACCGCACGGCGATCGGGGCGCGCACGTTCGCGAACTTCGGCTTCATCTGCCTCGACGTTGCCGAGGTGACGATCGGCGCGAACACCGTCGTCGGTGCCGGCTCGATCGTGACGAAGGGCCTGCCCGCGAACGTCGTCGCCGTCGGCAACCCCGCGCGCGTCGTCCGCGAGATCTGACGGCGCGTCAGCCCTCGCGGCCCGCGAGCCAGCGTGTGATGCGGCCGGCGTCACCGTCGATCATGCGGCCCGGCATCGCGGACGCCGTGCGACGCCACCCGGCCCCGGCCCACAGGTGCGTCCACTGCGGGTCGCCCGCCTCGGCGGCGGCGCGACGCAGCGGCGCGAGCATCCGGTTGACCTCCGGGTAGGCCGACGGCGAGACGTTCTCGACGCCGTCGAACATCGACATGAACTCGTTGACGAGACCGCGCGCGAACCGCCCCGAGAAGGCGCGCGTCAGACCCGTATCGGTGAAGTCGTCCGAGGCGAGCGCCGCACGATGCGTCGCCGACGAACCTGCCGACGACGAGCGCAGGAACGCCGTACCCGCCTGCACTGCAACGGCGCCCATGCCGAGCGCCGCGACGGTGTCGTCGGGCGTCGCGATGCCGCCGGCCGCGAGCAGCGGCACGTCGACGGCCGCGCGGATCTGTTCGAGCAGATCGGGCAGGGGTGCCACGGCGGGGTCGGCATGCAGGTCGAACGTGCTGCGATGACCGCCCGCGTCAGGGCCCTGGACGACGAGGAAATCCATGCCCCGCGCGACGGCGGTGCGCGCATCGTCGAGGCACGTGACGGTGGCACCCAGCGAGGAACCCGCCGCATGCAACGCGGTGACGTCGGCGTCGGACGGTAGCCCGAACGTGAACGTCACGACGTCGACGGGATGCGCGACGAGCCAGCCCACCTTCGCGGCGTAGTCGTCGTCGTCCCACGTCGGCTCACCGAGCTCGACGTCGAAACGCTCGGCCACGGGCTGCATCTTCGCGCGCAGCGACGCGAGGGCCGCGGCATCCGTGCTCTGCGGGCCCGCGATGAAGAGGTTGACGCCGGCAGCGACGCCCGCGTCCTGAACGTCACGGACCTCGTCGGCCAACGCGTCGACGTTCTTGTTGCCGCCGGCGAGCATGCCCCACCCGCCGGCGCGTGAGGAATCGATGACGAGCTGACTCGTCGACGGGCCGCCCGCCATCGGCGCGGCGATCACAGGGAGTTCGAGACTCTCGAAGGAGAACATGGCGTCAGTGTTGCATCCGGCACCGACAACCCCGTCAGGGTGAGCTCAGGCCGCCGGTGCCTTGTCGGCGCGACGCTGCTTGACGGGGGCGTCCCCGCCGGTCTCGACGATCTGGCGCACCCACTCGGGCGCCTCGGTGCCGCGCGCCTCGTGCGCGGCGATGACGCGGGCGGCGCGCTCGCGGCGCAGGCGTCGCTTCGGGTCGGTCGCAGGCATGTGCTGGGCCGGGCCGAAGCACGAGACGCCGATGTACTCGAGGCGCCAGGCGAATCGGTAGCCGAGGCCGAGGCCGGTGTTGTCTCGCATCGCATCTCCAGAAGTGTGGGCGCAGCGCGCCCCGTCGTTTCGCGCGGTCGCGCGAAACTTGCCACCCTCAAGCCTAGGGGGTTCGGCCTCCGAACGGTGGGCGCCCGAGGGGGCCATTGGTCCTGACCTCCTGCGCGGCCGTGCATGGCAAAGCTCTTTGCCCGAAAACGCGTCAGGGACGACTCGATTCCGGGCGATGTTGTTGCGCGAGGGCTGATGCGGCGAGCGCCGTCACGATGGCGGCGAACAGCGGCAGCGTC
>NZ_LSJT01000001.1:0-1702 GCF_001556795.1 Dermacoccus sp. CCH2-D9 | reverse complement strand
CCCGCCGTTCGTGTCATGCGGTGTCTTGATCGCCAGCGCCGCTCGGCCGCGCCGAGCAGCGGGGTCGATCAGTTGAGGCGTTCGTAGATGATGGCCATGCCCTGGCCGCCGCCGACGCACATCGTCTCGAGGCCGAACTGGCCGTCGGTGGACTGGAGTCCGTTGAGCAGCGTCGTCGTGATGCGCGCGCCGGTCGAGCCGAAGGGGTGGCCGAGAGCGATGGCGCCGCCGTGAACGTTCAGCTTGTCGAGGTCCATGCCGAGGTCGTGGGCGCTCGGCAGCACCTGCGCGGCGAAGGCCTCGTTGATCTCGTACAGGTCGATGTCGTCGATGCTCATTCCGGCGCGAGCGAGGGCCTGCTTGCTGGCCTCGACGGGGCCCATGCCCATGATCTCGGGGGAGAGGCCGCTGACGCCGGTGGAGACGACGCGGGCGAGCGGCTTGAGGCCGAGCTGCTGGGCCTTGACGTCGCTCATGACGACGAGCGCCGCGGCGCCGTCGTTGAGCGGGCAGCAGTTACCGGCGGTGACGGTGCCCTCCTCGCGGAAGACGGGCTTGAGTCCGGCGACCGAGTCGTACGTGACGCCGGCGCGGGGGCCGTCATCGGTGGAGACGACAGTGCCGTCCGCGAGCGTGACGGGGGCGATCTCGCGGGCGAAGAACCCGTCGGCGATGGCCTTCTCCGCGAAGTTCTGCGAGCGGACGGCCCACTCGTCCTGCTCCTGACGGGAGACGCCGCGGTAGGTGGCGACGTTCTCGGCGGTCTGGCCCATCGCGATGTAGACGTCGGGAAGCTCGCCCGACTCACGGGGGTCGCTCCAGCGTGCGTTCGTCTTGGCCGTCTCGAGGGTTCGGGCCATGGCGTCGGCGAAGCGGGGGTTGAGGTCAGCGTCGTCCGAAGCACCCGCACCGGCAAAGTTCGTGTATTGGGAGACGCACTCGACGCCGGCGGAGATGAAGATGTCGCCCTCGCCGGCCTTGATGGCGTGAGCGGCCATGCGCGTCGTCTGCACGGAGCTGGCGCAGAAGCGGTTGACGGTGGCGCCCGGCACGGTGTCCATCCCGAGCAGGACCGAGACGACGCGAGCCATGTTGTTGCCGTGGCGCCCGGAGGGCTCGGCGCACCCCAGGTACAGATCCTCGACGAGCGAGCGGTCGAGGTCGGGCACCTTGGCGAGGGCGGCCTCGACGACCTGGGCGGCGAGGTCGTCGGGTCGGACATCCTTGAGTGAACCCTTGAACGCGCGCCCGATGGGCGTGCGTGCTGCGGAGACGATGACGGCTTCAGGCATGGAGTGTTCCTTCCGGCTTTGGGCGCGGTCGCCCACGGTTTCCGATGCGAGTCTAGGTGCCACGCCCCCGCCGCGGAGGGGAACGGCCCAAGCGGCTCGGCCGGCCCGATTTGCACGCTCCGAAGAACCTGGGCTAATGTTTACGAAGTCAGCCCGACAGGGCGGGCACCGGAAGCGAAAACCCCGCTTCGATCCATGATCGAAGGTCCGGCAGGTACACGACGGTGCGGCCCGGCTGATGCTTCATCTGGAGCCAAGTGCGCGAGATGACGGCGAGAGCCGGAATTGACGCCCAAGAGCCGGATGGATTACGGTTAAGAAGTTGCCCCGAGCGGGTGGCGAGCGAAAGTTCGCCGCTTCGTGTGGTGTGCGATGGTGTTTTGAGAACTCAACAGCGTGCCGATGTGATC